>JALQXV010000006.1 GCA_023263015.1 Candidatus Saccharimonadia bacterium | reverse complement strand
TTTACAAATAATAGATATGTAAATACATTTGTGGAGTATAAAGGCAATGTTTATCTGATTGGAGGCGGCACTGGAAGTGTAGGGTATAACGATGTCCAGTATGTCTCGCTCAACAGTATTCCTAGAAAGTCTTTATATTCCAAGACAATAGACATGAATGTGCTGAGCAATGTATACGGCATAAGTTACACGGGTAGTGTGCCGTATGGTATTAATAGCTTCACCTATAAAATAGGTGCTGCAAATGGTATCTTTGGAGCAAAAACCAGTGCATCAGCACCATATATATGTACACCTGGAACTGCTGGTCGTTTTGTTCAAGTATTTGCACAATTAGATGACACTACACAAGCTAGATTTGGCGATGACTCGAATCTAAATAATGCATCCGTCGATAGTATAACAATCGATACGTCTCCGTATAAACCGACCGACAAACGGCTACGGCACGGTGCATTCTTTATGAATGAGCAATTACAGCCATTCGACACAGTTCAGTCCAATAGTTGCCAATAATACCTATTTTCGATTGCGCTCAGCTATTCGTCTGGCCCGCTGACGTTTTCGCATTTCTGATCTACAGTATGCATACCATTCATCTTTAGGGCGTATTCCTACACATTTAATACGTGGGAGACATTGCTTAAGTTGCACGTCCCGCGCCCCACACGTAAACGATTCTGTAGAACTGCGGTCAAAAGGTATATCACGACTAGGTGTAACTGCAGGTTGTAGAAACCTTTGGTTGGCTAACACTCTTCCAAAAAATGCACATGCATTATTGTAGCGTTCTCGACTTATTTTGAAGCCGTAATTGCCAGAATTCATCATGCGGTTTTTTACAGTTCGCAAACCACGCCATGCACAAGAACCATACAGATCTGCCCATGCCTCAGAGACATCTTTGGTATCTTTATTACCGTCGTACCACGGGCCGTCGTTGTAGCCTGTAATTGCACGGAACTCTAAACGGGCTGGTGCACTTTCATTTTTAAGATCTCCATTCAAAGTACCGTCAACAATATGACCGGTCTCATGCATCGTAGTTAATGGGTCTGGTGCTGGGCCTAGATACATTTGGCTGCGGTCTGGAAAAGCACATGGCGTACCTGTAACTTCACAAATTGATTTGCTTACAAATACTTCTTGAGCTGGAGTTGCGAGATAAGATATATTGGCAATATTTTGAATGTCTTCATTGCCTTGCAATGGGGTTACAACCATGGCTTCAGCTTTTTGGGCGCTACCGGCAAGTGCTACCGAAGCTAGGAGACCTGTCATGAAAGCCTTATTTGGTATTCTCGCCTCTAAACTTTCAAACATTGTTATAAATATCTCTTAGGAAACCACTTAGGCAGCTTTTTAGGCATAACTTTTGACTTGAACTGGGGTACGCCACCCTTGGTGTGGTGACGTTTTATAGTTATCTGGCGCGGATGAGCATTTTCGTTTGACTCATCGGTGCCAATACAGAGGCGTGTCCATTTTGTTTTAGGAACACGTGGGCAAAAAACAGAACGAGTTTTGAATGCCGGAATAGAATAAAGCGCTGCATCGTAAGTAAGTCCTTCAAGGGACTGTTTCTTAAGATCGATGGTTCGCTCGGCGCATGGTGCAAAAGGCACTTCTTCAAGAGAAAAGGCATCTTCTTCGCCCATTGAATCAAGTTCTGGGCTGTACATGATATCTTTGCGATTACCGCTGTGGCCAAGGCCGTAGGTATGTAGATCTTCATGTACTTTAACCTTGCAGACCAAGTAGTCAGACTCATCACCAAGACGTTCGCTTAGCTCTCGTCGGCAGGTGCCATCTTGATAAGCGCGACCCCAAGCATGGGCAGTCTCACCGTTCTCTTCAGTAAAATCCATGTCTTCTTGCCTAACAATACGTGTTAGCTCAGACCCAGCAGTTAAGCATGCTGAGTTTGTATAAGCTCCAATTTTAGGGGCGATGTCGCTAAATTTTGTAACACGATCCATCGTGAGAATCTTACCTTCGTATGGTAAGTCAACAGGAAATAGTACATCTAAATCGTCGTCTTTGGTGGTAGCGGCAACCGGTTGCAAGTCCGCAAATGGGACTGTTAACTCAGTCGTAAATGCAGGTCCAACATGAGCTGGATGAGCTTCGGCATGGTTGGCCATAGCTCCGCTCAAGGCAACGCTCGCAAGCAGTCCAGCACCAAATGCACGCAGCGGCAGACGCTGCTCTAGTCGTTCTATCATTTGAGTATATTATAGCATATTTAACAGATTAAGACTACTTATATATAGCGTTAGTGAACCGGTATAGTACAATAAACATAACAGTAATTGTAGAAGTGTTATTTTAATGAAAACAAAACACATATTCAGACAGATACGAAACGGGTTTATTCTCGCAGTTCTTATTTCAGGTTCGGCTGTAGCTGCCACCGTTTCCCGAGATTTCAAAACTTCACAAACACTTAGTAAAGGTACAATTGTCAGTCTAGAAAACAATGCCAGCCAAGTTGTTTCGGCGAATCAAGACAATATCGCCAATATATATGGTGTTGTAGTGCCGAAAGGCGACTTGTCGTTTGACCAAACCGGAGCTACGGGTGGCACAGCCGCCGTTGCAAACGAGGGTGTCGTCGATACATTAGTCAGTGACAATAATGGCCCAATTAATGCCGGAGACTCGGTTACGGTTGAGAATATCAACGGGGTAGGGCAAAAGGCTACAAAGTCGGGACGTGTCGTTGGTATTGCCCAAGGGTCGCTAGACCAAACCGCCCAATCGTACAAAGAAGTTCAGGTAGATGGCAAAACGGTAAAGATCGCTCTTGTACCAGTTAAGATTGGCGTTTCTGAATTTAATCCTAATTCAGGGGCGGGCAATAGCCAAGAAGAGGTAAATAACCGCAATAAAGCGCTGCAGATAGCCGATAGCTTTGCCGGCAAAGAAGTAAAGCCGTTTGCACTCCTAATTGCAGGGCTGCTCCTGCTTGTTTCAATTTTTGTATCTGTATTCTTAGTAACGTCGTCTGGTTATGCATCTATGATTTCGATTGGTCGCAACCCACTTTCGCAGAAAACAATCATACGATCTCTCGTCAGAATGGTACTGATTGCAGTTGCGATTTTTGTGATTGGTTTAGCACTTAGCTATGCCGTGCTTAAATTATTGTAAATTCTACATTATTATAGAAGCCAGAAAAGTTGTTTTTTCAGATAAGCATAACCTATACTATGGTTGTATATTGTAAAAATAAATATACAAAATAAAAACAAAAAGCAGTACGCCCGTGGGCGAAAATAAACTTCCTAACACCGGTAGAACCTCGGAAAACGCGGTCAATGATCGCGTGTTTGCACGTGGTGAAACAGCTAGTCCAATCGACCGCTTTAATCAACCTTTCCATCTTCAAGAACCACGAATTATCCAAAAAATAGAACAAGAAGCTCATCAATTGCTCGATAACGAAAGCGGTAGTATCCAAACCTCAGGTGCTCCGCAGAGTACCTACTCTATGCCAACTGCGGCGACATACACACCGCTATCAGTAGAAACAATGCCAACCGAGAACCTAGAATCGGGGCCAAGTGCCGCTGTCGTAAAAGACAGCCCACGGTCAACTATGCCATCTGGCGGCGGTAACGGTCTAAATAATCGGTCCAAAAAACGCACCTTATTGCTTGGTACTGGTGTGGCATTACTACTAATAATAATTACCAGCGTGATTGTGGCTGGTTTCTTAAAGAAGGAACCAGAGCCGGAGGTTGCTAGTAAAAAGGCCATTACCTCACTATCTAATGAAGATCTATTAACGGTTAGTTCCGATACCACTGACAGCATTAATAAGGTAAATATCAATGGCCCGCTACAAGTTAATAACAAATTAATTGTTAATCCGTCTGACAAACCGCAAAATGCTCAAGCTGGCGAAATTTATTTTGACCAAGGCAACCGTCAGTTCACATATTATGACGGCGAAAATTTCCAAACGCTCATTACGAATACAATTTTTGATCAATTGACTGCTTTCTCGAGGTCAAGTGCTGGTACAGGACTCGCACTAGAAGGCACGACCCTTAATAATACAGGTGTACTGAGCATTCAGGGTCAATCCGGCGATGTTAGTTTGCTAGGTGGCACAGGTGTTGGCATAAACGGTACCACTATTAGCAACGAGGGCGTTTTGAGCTTCCAAGGGGCAAAAGGAAATGTGGCACTAAATGCTGGTGCGGGCATAGATATTTCTGGGTTGAGTGTTCGAAATACCGGTGTGCTTAGTTTGCAGGGTTCATCAGGTAACTTGAACCTAACCGCTGGTGCGGGCATTAACTTAAATGGCCTAAATATTGAAAACACCGGTGTTACAGCATTATCTGGAACGACCGATCAAGTATCGGTATCGGCAGCCAGTGGCTCAATTGTACTTAGCTTGCCGCAGACAATTGCTCCAACCTCGTCGCCAACGTTTGCTAGCCTAACGTTATCTACGGCACTTGGAATTAGTAGTGGCGGTACGGGCGGCACTTCTTATAGTAACAACGGTGTTGTTTACTACGACGGCACTAAGTTTGCATCAACTGGCACTCCTGGTGCTGGTCTTTGCTTAATTACTGATGGTAGTGGTGTACCGGCCTTTGGTTCTTGTACCGGCGGCGCGGCAGTTACAAGCTTTAACAGCTTAACGGGTGCAGTCACTATTTCGGCAGGTGCAGGAATTGTTTTTAACCCAAGTGGTCAGAACATTGAAATTTCGGCGCCTGGAGCGGTTGGTGTTAGTTCACTCAACGGCGGTACTGGCGCCTTAACAATTGCCAATGCTACTTTAGCCGGCTCGACAATCACAATCGCCGACGCTACCAGCGCAGCTAAAGGTATTGCCAGTTTTGGCACAGACTTTACCGTAACCGCCGGCGCGGTGACGCTTAATAACGTGGCAGTTGGAAAAGGTGGAACTGGTCGAACAACTTTTGGTTCGAATACAATTCTGCGAGGCGACAATGCCAATGGTATTGCCGAAATCGCAAATGGCTCAGACGGACAGTGCTTGATCGTGGTAGCAGGTGTTCCAACCTTCGGAACCTGTACTGGTGCTGGCGGTGTTTCAAGCCTGAACAGTAAAACAGGTACGGTCCAAATTCAGGGTGGCACGGCTATTTCAATTGATAACTCAGGTGCCAATATTGTCGTAAATAACAGTGGTGTAGTTTCTTTGCAGGGTACTGCTAATCAAGTTGCTGTTAGTGGCAGTACTGGAGCGATAACGCTATCATTGCCGCAGGATATCGCCACCACATCAAATGTTGTATTCAACCAAGCTACACTCGGTCTAAATGGCACTTCATCAGGTCGTTTGGTGTTACGTGGTAGTGGCAGTAACTCGGTAAGCTTGCAAGCTCCAGCTAACCCAACTAATGGCTTGACCTTTACATTGCCAATCGCCGATGGCGCTGGTAACGATTGTTTGCGCACCAATGGCTCTGGGCAGCTAAGCTTTAGCTCATGTACTAGCGGCGGCTCAGGCGGTGGTATTAGTGGTTCTGGTACCACTAACCGTCTTGCCAAGTTTGGCGGTAGTCAGGCAATTGGTGATTCAAATGTAAACGATGACGGAACAACAGTCAGTATTATTACCGGTGCTTCAATTCAAGGTGCAGGCGGCTTAACACTCGGTACATCAGCAGTTGCTGGTATTCTTGATATTAGCGATGGTTCTAGTAACCGAACTCGTATCCAATCGGCATCATTAGGTAGTGATCTTACCTTCACACTACCTGCAACAGCTGGTGGTAACGGCGAATGTATTAAGTCTAATGGATCAGGCACCCTCAGTTTTGGAGCCTGTTTGAGCGGCTCAGGCGGTGGCGGCGGTGTTACGCAAATCACTGGCACTGACGGCTCAAGCACGGCAATTACCGGCTCGCTTACGTTTAATAACGCTGTTACTTCTGGCAGTTCGATCACGATTAGTGATGCGACTACCGCTGCTAAA
>JALQXV010000060.1 GCA_023263015.1 Candidatus Saccharimonadia bacterium | reverse complement strand
GCTTTGATCTTGAGTCATTTTTAAGAAGTATGCCAAGTCGGCTGGCATATCCCACGGCAAACTATTATCTTTGCCAACAATATCGTTATCAGAAATGGCAATAATGAGGCTGACAATTTTGGTCATGCCTTTATTATAACCCGCGGGAGCTCGTCCCAGCTGGTGGTGTAGCGTGGGCTGCGAATGCTTTTGCGAGGTTGCCACGAAGTTGCCAGCTTCTCGGTGCCATAATATAGCGTCTGACGCCCGTAGCGCCCGTGTATGCTGTCGACGGCTGCCATTCGTTGCTTTGAGCGGTCAAAAGTTGGAACGTCTCTAAAGCCTAGTAAATCGGTTTGTAGCTGCGTGTCAGAAACAAAGCCGCTAATTAAGCTCATCGCACGGTGGTATTGAACCCCTGGCTCGTACAGTTCGGCAAACATTTGGTTGGCAACGCTTATGAGCGTACCGGTGTCGGCAGTTGGTTGGTCAAGAATGACTTCTTTGCTCCACGTTCTGTAGCCTGGCTTATGGCGGTCGGTTGTGACGTAAATAGCTACTCGAGTAGCTGCTCGGTTGCTAACACGTAGCTTCTGACTGGCACGAGCTATAAAGTTAGCTAAGGCCGATTCTACAACCGAGGACTGGTCGGTGTCATTGCCAAAAGTGCGGCTGGCACTAATCATCTTTTGCTCACTCCCTAAACTCTCGAGTGGATAGCAGGTTTGACTGTTTAATTCGCGAACCATGCGTTCGCCGTGAACTGATCCAATGAGTTTACGCCCTTGGACTGGGCTGAGCTTAGCAATGTCGTAAGCGGTAGCAATGCCTATAGAACGGAGTCTGGGGCCGAGTCGCCAGCCAATCCCCCAAATTTCTTCGATCGGTAAGGCGCGCAGGTAGCTATCCCGAACTTCCTCGTCTAGTAACACTAAAGTACCCTGTAATTCTGGTTTACGTTTGGCGTGCTCGCTGGCAAGCTTGGCTAAGGTTTTGCTGGGCGCAATACCAATGCTGACCGGTACGCCCACCCACTGCAAGATTGTTTTTCTAACGTGCTGAGCCCACGCTTGATAGTCTTTAATATCGAGCTGACTGATGTCGAGGAATGATTCGTCAATTGAATAGACTTCGAGCCGCGGTGTGATGCTGGTTAGTATCTCGGTAATACGCCGCGAAATATCGCCGTACAGTTCAAAATTGGCTGAGAATTGCTGAACGCCGTGTTGTTTAAAGAGGTCTTTATATTTAAAGGCTGGCGCTCCCATAGGAATTTTGAGTGCCCTAGCTTCTGCGCTCCGTGCTACGACACAGCCGTCGTTACTGCTAAGCACGACAAGTGGCTGGCCGACAAGTGCGGGCCTAAAGACTTGCTCACACGAAGCGAAGAAGTTATTGCAATCAATTAAGGCAAACAGTGGTTGCGACATGGTTATTTCCTAAATTGGTGAATCACCGAACTAACTACTCCCCAAATTGGACTCTGCTCAGGAATATCTTTGCGAACCGAAATTACAAACTCGTCCCCGTCGGTCCAAATGCTCAGATCGCGTGGTTTAGGCATGATTGCCCTATCTACAACTACAAGATCACCTTCGAACAGACCGTAGCGAGCCCATGCGTTATTGTCGAGCTGCATTAGGTACGTGGCAGCCGGATGCTTAACGAGCAGTTTGGTTAAGTTCAGTGTTTTAGCATGCGAACCGACCGCGGCATTTGGAAAGCCGGCATGGATCGAAACGCCCTGCTCTTCGAGTTGTTGTTCGTCCATGGCTATTTAGTTCCGATCAAGGTCCAGATATTGTTTTCGCAGCGTAGGCGGTAGGTTTGCTCACCGTCGCTCATGTCAAAGTAACGGACGGCGTTCTGCCCTTTTTGAACCAAATACTGCAAGCCATCTTTAAAAGTTAGATTCTGGCCAGCGTGTTCAACTTGGCGTGGAAAGGTTTTTAATTGTCCAAAG
The DNA here is from genome assembly GCA_023263015.1 of Candidatus Saccharimonadia bacterium. Taxonomy (GTDB): domain Bacteria; phylum Patescibacteriota; class Saccharimonadia; order Saccharimonadales; family 2-12-FULL-41-12; genus JALQXV01. The sequence continues at coordinate 5,000 of JALQXV010000060.1, read as the reverse complement.
CTACTGGCGAAGTAAAAGGCGTTAACGTTAACGGTTTCGTTGATGTAAGACATAGTTCAAGCTCTCATTTTCCGGTGTAACAAGGTACACCCCTAATTAGTAATTAATTGAGGTGAACGGATTTTGGAAACGGGTTTTACCCCTTGAGAGCTGCCTGGTAGAGCTTTGTTTGACCGTTCTATCCCAAAGTCTCGTGACAGGAAGCTAATGCTTGAACTTTTGCGGCGCACAGGGACCGGAGTGTGATTGCCTAAGTAGATACATAATACGCCCGCTATATGCGCTTATGCAATAGTTTTTTTATTGTAAAATCTGAGCTAATGAAAAATTAGTTAAACCCAATTTTACATACAGACTGCAATACTGAGCAGACTAAAGTTGGCTCAAGAACTCGACTAATTCGCTCGGTGTAATTTCGGCTTTAATAAGATAACCGTCGGCCTCTTGTTCAATTTCTTTGCGAGATTCTTCGCCTTGTTCAAGGTTAGTTGTAATGACAATTTTAGCCTTGAGGTCAGGTTTTTGCTGGCGAACGGTATGAAGGATGTCGATGCCTAATATTTGGGGGATCATGATGTCGAGGAGTACAAAGTCGTACTGATCGGTTAAGACGGCAGCTAGACCTGATTGGCCATCGGTGACGATGTCGACGGTGTAGCCGGCTTTTTCAAGTGAACGACGATATAGTTCGCCAATAAAGCGTTCGTCTTCGATACATAAAACTCGTTTTGTTTGTTCCATCAGTTACCTCCGTTGCATGGAATGATTCTTGATCCAACCGTGAGAGGTGCGGACGATGTTCTCATTATTGTTGTTTTCAAGATCTTTAGCAAGTTGTTCGTACGGAACGAGCGTAAAGCCAAAGGTGCTGCCCTCGCCCTCTTTAGAGCTGGCCCAAATATTGCTGTTGTGCGCAGTGATGATTGCTTTAGACAAGTAAAGACCGAGCCCCGTGCCGCCGATTTGGTTTTTATTACGATGGTTGCGAGAGAACTTACTAAAGAGGTGCGGCATAACACCTTCGGGAATGCCGACTCCGTGGTCTTCGACGGTGGTTTCTACCCAGCCTTCGCTGTTTATTTTGCTGACAATTTTGATCGGGTCATTATTATTGGGGCTGTACTTAATTGAGTTGTCGACGAGGTTGGTAATTACTTCGGAAATGGTCATCCGGTCAATCGCAACCGGCGGTAGATTGTTTTCCATACGGAGTTCGATAGTCTTGCCGGCCGCCGCGGCTCGCCCGCGTAGGTTATCGACGATTGATGGTAGCACCTGATTCCAGTTGCCTTCTTGCATAGTCAGCGATAGCTGACCTTGGTTTATTTTGGCAACATTTAAGATATTCGTAATAAAACTAGCTAGGCCATCGGCTGAGGCATTCATCTTGCTAATATAGCTGTCAAAAGTTTGATCGTTGCGTTCGGCTAGGTCTTCGCTAAAGGCCTCGAGGTAGCCACGCAAAATGGTGACCGGTGTGCGCAGTTCGTGCACTGCCATAGCCACAAAACCAACCGAATCAGATTCGTCTTCATAGGCTTGGGTGTGGTCATACAGTGTTATGAGTGTTTCGACGCCGGTGGCGCTGTGCTTATTAAAGCTAACTGCAAGGTCGTAATAACCTAGTAGTGTGCCGGTGTGTAGCGCCGATACGGCAACTTTTTGAAAGGTTTTAACGGCTGTTAGCGTGTTTTGGTCAGCAGCGTTTAGCCAGTCGGCGAACGATTCGTCTTCGGACTGGCAGCCAAAAATCTCGTCGAATGGCAGCCCGGTGATGGCGTTTGACTGAGCGATTTCGATTGCTTTATTGTTGGCCAATGTAATGGTACGGTTTTCATCAAGACCAATTAGAGCCACTGGTAACTGGTCAAAAATGCCAGATGGTACCGCTGCTTCTTGATCATTCCTGAGCGTATCGGCATGGCTGGCGTAGCTGTAAACTTGGCGGGATAGTATGCTAACAAGCTCGCGCCCGAATGTTAGCTCTTCAACGTTCGGTGCTTCAACTAAATGTTCGCCAGGGGCCACGTGCTGAATAGCTTCGGCGATATACTTGGTTGGTTTGGTAATGGCATTACCTACGGCGACCGCAAAAACCCAACCAAATAGCAATGCTGCGAATGCCAGTGATCCAGCTAATACTACGGCGTCATCGGTGATAAAGTTAGTAATAATCCAGTAGGTGGCAACTAGTAACAGTCCAAAAAAAGTAAACCAAAAAAAGAGGCGCAGCTTTGCGTTGGTTATAAATGAGTGAAGATAGCCCTCCCCCATACTATTTAACCTACGGGGCGTAGGTGACGGAGCCCGGTGTCTTTACAATACTAATCCACGTTTGACCTGGGTTAAGCGCTAATGGCTTGCCAGCATCATCTTTAAATTCAAACTGATCACGTTCACCAGCTTTGGTCCATGTACCGGTTTGAACAGTGCCGTCTTGAAAAACGAACATCTTGCCACTACCGGTTGTCTGGTAAACAGAGTAAATGCCGCTCTGAGAGTAGCTCATAGAAAGTGCTACCACTACTTTTGGCGATAATTGCTGGCCGCTACGTTGGTCGGTGTGTGGTTTACCGCCCTCACTGCGCTTATAGTTATTGGCCGCAGGGTCGTAGTCGTAGTGAGCGTTGTACAAGGCTGAAGATATGGCAAGATCAATAGTACGAGCAGTTACTGGCTGTCCGGTTTGCTCCTTTTTACGTGGAAGGCTTTTAACGTCGCTGTTTGTAAAGCCTCGTTTGCTAGAAACTTGGTCTAGTTTTGCCATACTGGTGTATAGATTGTGCGGAGCATAGCGATCACTAACACGCTGGAATGCGTCACCATTGGCACCGTGGTCGATGTCTTTAGCATTGGTGTTGCGAACTTTTGCTAAGCCATCAGCACTGCCGCCGGCGTGAACAATTGAAGCATCGTATGGTAATAGGAAGTCGACATAATACGGACGAACTGACCGAACTGGACCGATGTAATCTGGCTGAGCTTCTTGGAAGAGACATAAGAAGCGCGTGATGCCGCCTTCGGCAATTGCTTCGTATACAACTCCAGCATCTTTAAGGCCTGACTGCGGACGAGCGTCTGGACTGTTTTCGATCATGATACCGGTTACTTGTCGCTTGTTTAGCTCAGGTGAAATTTGTTCACCGGTTAGCTTAGATGCCTCGGTGGTTGGTTTTGGCGGTTCGGCAACCTTTTGAACTACTGGCGTGGCAACGTTTGGAGTAGACTTATTCATACTCTTGCTTAGGGCGTACACTCCCCCGCCGCCGCCAATAATGAGGACGGCTGCAACAACGCCGCCAATTAACTGCTGCTTGCGTGTAGCATGTTTAAACGAGAAGAGCTTTGGTGTTCGCTTCTTCTTCATTTTCATTTTGTGATTGGCGCCGGCCGCAGCAAAACCTTCCTCTGCCTTATAGGTGTGAGGTGCTTCAAGGTTTTCTGCAGATGGTTTTTTATTTTCTTCCTCGTCTGAATTTTGAGTACGAGGACGACGAACATCGTCATTCATGGATATTACTATACCGTGCTTATGTTTATCTGGCAATGGCTGTGATTACAGGGCTGCGAGTTGAGCGTTCATTCGCGCCAAGCTTCGGTCTTTGCCAAGAACAACCAATGTGTCCGCCAGTGCTGGGCTGGCTGCGGCTTGCGTAGTCGCTACACGAATGAGGCTGAACAGAATGCCTGGCTTTTGACCAGTCGATTCGAGTAGTTCGTTTAATGTTTGAACGAGCGCTTCTTGAGTGAAGTCGCTGTTGTGAATGGCTGTAATACTGGCTGAAAGCAGATCGCGCAGCTCGTCACTTGAAAGTTTTTTAAGCTGTTTATTGCCGCTAATAAGCTCTGGGTTGATTGGTAGGTCAACGAAAAAGAACTTGGTTAACTCAGGGAGCTCGTCGAGGTACTTTAGGCGTTCCTGAACCGTTGATAGTACGCTTAGACGGTATTCGTCATCGGCAGTTTCTGCTTCGGTTGGCCAAAAATTTTTGCTAAAAAAGTTTTTACCGCAACTATATTCGTATAAATCATTCAGGGTTATGTGCTCACGGATATGAGCGCCGTTGATCCACTGCAAGCGACGTTCGTCGAACATGGCACCACTTTTTTGAATACGGCTCAGGCTAAACTTTTCGATCAGTTCTTGAGTCGTAAAGACTTCTTGCTCGGTGCCATCGTTCCAGCCCAAAGTGGCTATTTGGTTAATGAGTGCTGTGGGCAGAAAGCCGTCTTTAAGATAATCGAGTACGTCTTTAGCGCCGTCGCGTTTACTAAGTTTTTTATTGCCGCCAGCTGCCATGATGTGTGGCATAGTTGCAAAAACTGGTCGGTCAACGCCGAGTGCTTCGTATAAGTTTAGGTAGTTTGGAGTACTGGCCAAAAACTCTTGCCCGCGCATAATATGGGTAATTTCCATCGAAGTATCGTCAATAATGTGGGCGAAGTTATAGGTTGGATAGCCGTCGGACTTCATAATAATAAAATCATCAATCACTTCTGAGCCTGTACTTAGATCGCCCATAACTTCGTCGTGCCACTGATATGGTTTTGGATCAGACTTAAAACGTAATGGCTGACTACCATCCCATGCTGGTGGGTTTTCTGGACGGTGGTTTCGGTACAGGAATGGCCGCTTTTCTTTTTGAGCCTGTTCGCGGAATGACTGAACTTCTTCTGGGCTATACGGATCAGCGTAGGCTCTGCCCTGCTCGACCAGCTTTTGAGCCCATTCTTTATAGGTGTTGAGTCGTAAGCTTTGCAGGTATGGGCCAAAGTCGCCACCGATATCTGGACCTTCATCGTACGTAATATTAAGTGCGTTCAGGCTGGCGATAATATGCTCTACGCCGCCTTCGACTTCACGCTTTTTGTCAGTATCTTCGAGGCGTAATACAAATTTGCCATTTGCCTGCCGTGCTACAAGCAATGCAAAAACAGCAGTTCTAATACCACCCACGTGGATTAAGCCGGTTGGGCTGGGGGCAAAACGGGTGCGTACA
>JALQXV010000042.1 GCA_023263015.1 Candidatus Saccharimonadia bacterium | reverse complement strand
GGGCAGGACTCGAACCTGCGACCTTGTGGTTATGAGCCACACGAGCTGCCACTGCTCTACCCCGCGATATAGTGTGTAAAGCAGATTATATCTTAACAAACAGAGGTGATTTTGTCAACGGTTGTTAGGCGGCGTTGCGGGTTGGTGCATCTAGGAATTGTTGGTAAAGCTGTAATTCCTGCGTACAAAGTTTGCCGGAAGCAGCGATCTCGCGGCGACGAGCTTGTATGTATTCACGAGACATTCGTAAATATGCGACCCAGTTTTGAGCAAGTTCTCGGCTGGAGCCTCGGCGGTAAAGGTTAGAGGTAACTGCGCGGTGCGTGGCATTGAGTACGGCACGGCTAACGTCGGCATTGATTGCAGCTGTTTCGATTGTGTCGTGTAACTCTTCGTCGTATTGCTTGCGAAGGGCATCAATATTTTTAGGAAGGTAATGAGCTTGCCAGTGCCGAGTAAGATTACTGTGAGCTTCTCGCATTAATGGCATTAGGAGAGTTGCCCTCTTTAACTCCATTGCATCGTCTAGCTTTTTCATTTCGGTCATTTTGCCAAGAATGGCGTGACCCGCAGAACGTCCTACTTTTGCTTCGATCTCTTCGTCAGATTCAGCCGTATTATCTTTATTGGCTTCGCGAGTTTGAGCCATGGTATGCGCTGCAAGATCACGGGGGCTGCGGGCAACTGTTTTAAATTCATTACTTGGGAACACAACCCCAGGCATGCCCCAGTTGCCACGACCATGAATTCGTATAAATTGCTCTAGCCCTGGGTGCCTTAAGCGGTCGTCCCAACTGTAAATAATCAGGCCATTCTGGATATTCTCAACTGAACCGTTGGCGAAATCTTCTGGCAATAGTTCCAGTGGAGCATCATGCGTTTCCGAAACATCATCAAGCGGGCTAATGTATCGCCCGTGCAAACCCGCTAGACGAGCTAACGTAACTCGTTTGGCGGGATCAAGACCGCCGAGTTCGTCAACCGGTGTAGCGATAACGCCACGAGATGCATCGAGTTCGGCAACGGCTGGGTATAATTGCAACGTTTCTTGTGTAAAGGTTGGCGGTTGTGGCAGGCGAGGCATAGCTAGTTGCGGCCCATTAGCCTGCGGATATGCTCGGGTGGTTGATCGGCCGCCATAAGAGCACGCCATGTACGCCGAGGTGGCCGCCTAGGGGCACGGTTGCGGGCATGCTGTTGAGGGGCAGGCTTGGAGTTAGTAACAGATTTAGGGGGTTGATCAATAACTGTTTTGACCGCAACTGGTCCGAGCACTGGAATTTCGCCGGTAGCAATACGAGCTTCGGTTGCATTCATAACACCTGAATCGTAGAGTCTATCAAATTGATCAATTGGTTCGCGGGTACGTTCAGGTTCATCTGTAAGAGGAATGTCAGCAGGAGCGCTGTCAAATGGCAGCGGTAACTGGCCCATGCTCTCAGCTGACTTAGTCATACTTATATTATAGTACAAAAACAATAAAAAGTAAATAGTTACTGCTTTTGAAGCATAAAAAAGACCCCGCAAAAAAACAGGGTCAGTTTAATTAGACGTAACGTAAAAAGCTACTACCAAGAACGATCGTTGTTGCGATTGCCACCGCCGCCACCGAAGTTGCGTCGATCACCACCGCCAAAACCACCACCGCCGCCACCGCGCTTTTCAAGCGGGCGAGCTTCGTTTACTCGAATGGTACGACCACCCAAGTCGGTTTCGTTCATGGCTGCTTCAGCTGCTTTGCCTTCATCATCGTTTTCGAATTCTACGAATCCAAAACCTTTGCTGCGGCCACTTTCACGATCCATGATAACTTTAGCACTAGCAACAGTACCGTGAACGGCAAATGCTGCTTGGAGCTCATCGTCTGTTGTTGAGAACGGTAATCCGCCAACATACAGTTTGTACATGTATTAAAGTTCCTTTAACTTACTAACAATCGACCAGGAACCGTATTTAAGTTCTTGCAAAGCAAGTTAATCACAGATATGATTGAATGGTCAACTGCTAACACTACTGAAACTATTGACAAATTCGCAAAAATCTGTATAATAGTAATTGTTAGTCGACTAAAACAAAAACCATCAAAAACTAAAAAACAGCAAAGGAATTTGCACATATGAAGCAAGCCGGCATTGGCTATGAGTTTGTTAAAACTTCAGATAAAAGTATCTCGAAGTTCGATGCAATATTAAAAGGTATCTAAACCCTATCTAGCAAAAACAAACAAAAATACCCTCGGGCGCCCGAGGGTATTTACTTTTAGTTAACCTAAATCTTAATGAGCAACAATTGCTTCTGATTCGTGGCGTTCACCCTTAACATGTTTAACTGCAAAGGCACTAATAAGTGAAGCGGCAAGCGCGATTCCGGCCGCTACAATAAATGCATCCTGATATCCCGCAACTTGCGCGTGAGCTGCGTCAGCTCCAGTCATGGCTGCATCCTTTACAGAAGATGCGTAAATGCCTGAAAGCACTGCCAAGCCAAGCGCACCACCAATTTGCTGGGAGGTATTAAGAATACCAGATGCCAAGCCTGACTCGTGCTTAGGCACGCCAGAGGTTGCAGCAATCGTAACGCTCACAAAGGTCATACCAAGTCCAAGCGCAAGAATGATAAGTCCTGGCAGAACGTGTGCTAAGTAGGTGCTACCAACTTCTAGGCGACTAAAGAATAGCATGGCAACGGCGATAAACACTGGTCCTATAGTCATAGGCAACTTGTAGCCAACTCGTGCAATAAATCGTGAGGCAATTGCCGAAACAATACCGATTACGATCGTGACAGGCAAGAACGCTAAGCCTGAGCGAATTGGTGAGTAGCCTAGAATTGTCTGTACGTACAATGAGATAAAGAAGAACATTGCAAACATAGAAGCAGTTATTGGTAACTGCGCCAAGTTAGCGCCACGCAAGTTCCTGATCGAAAAGATCGACAGTGGCATGAGCGGATGCTTAGAACGCTTCTCATTAATAATGAATGCTGCTAATAGAACGAGCGCACCACCAATTAGTAAGATACTTTTAGAATCGCCCCAACCATATTCCGGAGCTTTAACAAGTCCGTAGACCAAGGTCATTAAACCTGTCGTGGCAAACACAGCCCCAGGTAGATCAAGATGCTTATGATCGAGATCTGCCTTACTTTCTGGGATGAATTTAGGCACAAAGTAGGCAAGCGCCAACCCAATTGGTACGTTAACAAAGAAGTCCCAGCGCCAACCGAAGTATTCAGTTAGCACGCCACCAAACAAGAGTCCGGCTGCGGCACCACCGGCGGCAACACCGCCCCAAACACCAAGCGCACGGTTGCGCTCGGCGCCTTCTTTAAAAGTGCTGACAACAATTGACAGGGCAGCAGGGGACATAAAGGCAGCTGCCAAGCCTTGAATGGCTCTAAATACGATCAACATGCCACTACTTTGGCTTAAGCCAGCCAAAAGTGACATAAGAGTGAAACCGATAAGCCCAATCATAAAGGTACGACGGCGACCAAAAAGGTCAGCGGCACGTCCACCAAGTAGCAGGAAGCCACCAAACGTAAGTGTATACGCGGTCACAACCCACTGCAGGTTCTCTGGGCTGAAATGCAATTCTTTGCTAATCAGCGGGAGAGCGATGTTAACGATCGAGCTGTCGAGCACCACAATAAATTGTGCAAGTGCCAAGAGCAGCAGGATACGGTTTTTATTAATAGCTTGCTTCATGAAAAGTCCTTATTCCATTAGTTATTTTTTAGCGCTTAACTCTAGCCTATAAAAAAATACTTGATATTGTCAAGTATTGACTTATTCAAGTATAATAAGGGGACTCTATGAAGCACTCTACCGAGATTTATCGTAAATTAATGATTTTAATGATGCGTTCCAAGCGTCATATGCATGAAGTTGTTGATACATTAGGTATGACGCCCGTTCAAGGTATGCTCTTAATGCACTTTGAAAAAGGGCAGTGCAAATCAATGCAAGAACTATCAACCCTTATGGGCTGCGATGCTTCCAATACAACCGGTTTGATTGATCGTCTAGATGGTCAAGGTTTGATTGAACGAACAGTTGATCCTAAAGATCGTCGCGTAAAGATGATCAAGCTGAGCGATAAAGGCTGCGTTTGCCGCGGCAAGATTTTAGAAAGCCTGCAAAAAGCTGAAGCAGCCGACCTTGAAAAATTATCTCCTGATGAAGTTAAAACACTCGTCACGCTAGTAGATAAACTGTTAGCATAGAGCCATGCCTCATATACATACCGGAGACGGCCAATACGATCACACGATCAGTGCCTTTGTGATTCGCACCGATTTTGAAGAACCCAAAATCATGCTGCACTTACACAAGAAGCTCGGCATGTACATGCAGTTTGGTGGACATATTGAAATAGATGAGAGTCCGTGGCAAGCGATTAGTCATGAATTAAAAGAAGAGTCCGGCTATGACATGAATCAACTTATGCTCTTGCAGCCACCTAACCGAATTATGAACTTACCGAGCGTCCAGCTTCATCCCGTGCCGTTTTGTTATATCTCACATGCTTTTAATAATGGTCATCAGCACACCGATTTATCGTATGGATTTGTAACCGATCAGCCACCTGCCGGCGCTATTGCCGAAGAAGAATCTCAGTCGGTAATGTTGTTTACTCGTGAAGAGCTACATTCAATCTCGTTAGACAAGATTTACGACAATATAAAAGAGCAGGCACTATTTGTTTTTGGCACCATGCTCGCAAGTTATGAAAAAGTTCCTGCCACTAGCTTTAAATAATGCTTTATAATAGTAATCACTAAATGATTGAAGTGCTACTTATTGCGATCGCGCTCCTGCTGGTACTAGCTTGTGGAGTGTTTGTCGCCGCCGAATTTGCGTTTGTAACTGTTGATCGAACCCGTATTGAACGATTAGCCAGCAAAGGTGATCGAAATGCCAAAGGCGTATTAAGTGCGCTTAAAACGCTGAGCACTCAGTTATCGGGCGCACAAGTTGGTATTACGGTCACGAACCTTGCGATCGGTTTTTTGGCAGAGCCAGCCATTTCGGAGCTGCTGCGCGGTCCGCTTGAATCAGCTGGTCTTGAAGGCGCACAGGTATCAAGTGTCGCTATTATTTTAGGTATCACAATCGCAACCGTTGTGACGATGATCTTTGGTGAGTTAGTGCCGAAGAACTTAGCAATCGCACGGCCAGTTGGGACGGCTAAGGCGGTACAGGGCTTGCAGCGTGGCTTTACTAAGTTAATGTATGGTCCGATCGTGGTAATGAACGGTACTGCTAATAAAATCCTACACAGATTCGGATTAGAAGCGCGTGAGGAATTGGCCGCAGCACGTTCGGTAGAGGAGCTATTGTCCGTTGTTAAACACTCCGCTAAGCGTGGTACGTTGGCTCGGGACACGGCTATATTAGTTGAACGTTCAATTGAATTTAGTGAACGACATGCCTCCGACGTAATGACGCCTCGCGTTAAGCTCGAAACGCTAGAACAGGACAAAACAGTCAATTGTGTCATTGAAGCGACTCAGTCATCAGGCTTTTCGCGCTTTCCAGTAATTGGCGAAGACATCGACAACATTGTTGGCTTTGTAAGCGTAAAACAAGCCGTGGCAATTCCGTATGAAGATCGTTCAAAAACGAGTATTAAAGACATTATGAAGCCGGCATTATTTGTACCATCAAGCATGGAGCTAGACGATCTTATTGAAAAAATGCGCGACGAAAAAGTAGAAGCAGTAATTGCGATGGATGAATTTGGTGGGGTAGACGGCATTGTGACGATAGAAGACCTAGTTGAAGAACTTGTAGGTGAAGTGAAAGATGAGCACGACGAAGAAGGTGTTGCTATTCGCAGAATGCGCAATAAGAGCTGGCTTATTTCCGGCTTGCTACGCCCCGATGAAGTTGCGCAGGTTACCGGCTATATTTTGCCAGAAGATGAAGAGTACGAAACTGTTGGTGGATTAACGTTTGATGCCTTTGATCGTATTCCTAAAGCCAATGAAAGTGTCGAGGTAGCTGCGATGAACCGAAAAGGGCAGCACTACGACGTTAAGCTAACAGTCATCAAAATGGATGGTACTCGCATTGACCGAATCCAACTAGATATTCTGAAGCCGAGAAAGGTTGAAGAATGAGCGTAGAAATCGGATTACTTGTCGGACTGCTATTGCTTCTAGCGAATGCGTTCTTTGTTGGTGCCGAGTTTAGCCTTGTTTCGGTTCGGCGCAGCGCAATTGAAGGTATGGTAAGTGATGGCTCTAAGCGCGCCTTGATAACACTGCGTGCTCTTGAAAATGTGTCGGTCCTAATGGCTGGTGCTCAGCTTGGTATTACGCTTTGTTCACTTGGCTTAGGTGCGGTTGCCGAACCGGCACTAGCGCAACTGTTCGAAGGTCCATTCCACGCCTTACACGTTCCTGATGAACTGTTGCACCCAATTGGCTTTGCGTTGGCACTAATAATAACCGTATTCTTGCACGTTGTGATCGGTGAGATGGTGCCTAAAAACATCGCGCTTGCCAGTCCAGAAAAATCTGCCCTCATTTTGACTCCAAGCCTCGTCCGACTTGTGCGCATACTAAAGCCAATCGTATACGGGCTCAACGCCATCGCAAGCGGTATTCTTTACATATTTGGTGTGCGAGCCACTGCCGAAGTTTCAAGTACCTATACCCGTGACGAGATGGCTGATCTTGTAAAAGAATCTCGCAAAGAGGGCTACTTAAGCGAAGATAATGAGCATTTACTGAGTGGTGCATTAACATTCGATTCCCAGACGGTTAATAAAGTTGCGATTCCGTTTAATCAGGTTGTAACGATTGGTCCAAATGCTACCTATGAATCAATAGAAGCGCTATCTGCCAAAACTGGCTTTTCACGCTTCCCAGTCGTTGCTAAAAAAGGCGAGATCAAAGGCTATGTGCATATTAAGGACATTATCCAAAGTGACCAGACGGCTCGAACCAAAATGATTTCCAAAACTGACATTCGACAACTCGTTGAGGTAAGTTCAAATCAATCTATAAGAATGACACTCAAACTCATGCAGCGTAGCGGCGCTCACATGGCATTAGCGATGGACGGCAAAAATATCTATGGCCTGATCACACTCGAAGACGTCATTGAAGAACTGGTTGGCGAACTAAATGCCGACAAACTTAACGCCTAAGACAGATCTTGGCTTGATTAGATTTGCGAGAATCATAGCTACAATTAAAGCTGAAAAACGGAGACTGTTTTTCTTCTTTTGCAGGAGTTGGGCTAGGGTCGATTACTGCTGCTGCAGCCTCCTTGCTGCCCACAGCGGTAACTTCGTTTACAGGTGCTTTAGTAACCACAGTGCTCTTAAGCATGCGGGATACTTCTTTTGAGCCTTCGTAATTAACTACATATGTCATCTTGCGGCTGCCGTCGGTGCCTGTCGCAGTAATCTTAGATTCACCTTTATCCAATGACGGGTCGTCTACAGATGTTTTTTCAAAAGGAATTGCTTCGTATGCGATAACTTCCTCGGCACGGATTTCTGCGACTTCTTGTGTCTGTGGTGCTGCGATCGGTGCCTCAGGTTTAATTTCTTGAACGGGCTTAGCTGTCTGACTAGGAGTATCTTGCTGATTGGTATTTTGGGTAGCGATAAAAGTAGTGCCGCTTAATAGGCAAATAAAAACACCAGCCGTAACTATGTATTTTCGCTCGCTGTATTCGAGTAGAAATTTCTTGTAGAGGGCTGGCTTGATGGTGCCGATAAAGGCGAGGATGAGAACTGCTGCTATGGCTACAATACTGGTGACATGCACCGTACCCTGAATTATATCTAGGATGCTTGTATTCACAGGCAATTCCCCCCAATCATTGACTTGAAGATCTTGGTAGCAGCGACTGGATTTGAACCAGTGACC
>JALQXV010000017.1 GCA_023263015.1 Candidatus Saccharimonadia bacterium | reverse complement strand
GTTTTCATTGAATAAAAATCACCATTTCTTGGGAAACGGGATGTGGAAATAATTTTCAGCAAAAGCCCCCCCTGGAAAAAAGGGAAAATGACGATCAATCGAAAAAAGGACGAAACCATTTTATGAGAAAAAACGCCATTTCGCAATAAATTATTATCGGTTATATCGCCTACGATAAATTTTGTCGCCGGATAGTTGGCTTCGGCTAGATCAATCATCACCTGCGATCTATCTACTCCATAACATTCTCCCTTGGCTAGTTACTGTTACTCACAAAGTATTCTTCTAGTATAAAGCATGCAGCCAGCGAATCGCTGCTCGCACCGGTAAAGTTATTGTTTCGCTGTAAACCCTCTGCCCTAACAGAGCTAAGCGATTCATCGGCAAATATAATTGGTATGTCTGTTTTAGCAGCCAGTTCAGTTGTGAAATCTCTGATTGACTGGCTTTGAGATGTTTCTTGGCCATCTAAGTTCCGAGGAATGCCAACCACTATTAGTTCGGCCGACTCTTTATTGGCTACAGCGATTATTTGATCGAGTGCAGTTTCGTCAGCCGAGATAACATCGAGCGGCTGCGGCAACTTAGCAATAGCGCTTGCAGCCGCCACCCCAATTCGCTTTTTACCCACATCTAAGCCAAGAATATAGCCACTACTGGGTAATTTGTGTTCCATCTGCCTGTTCAATAATAAAGTTGACTTTATTTTCTTTGCCAGGGATCTTTGATACCCAGAACGGCTTAAAGGTAACCTTTGCCTCAGTAATTCCCGGCCGACTCTTTAGGGCCGATTCGACTTCGGCGCTCTTTTGACCTTTGAGTTCGCTCTTTAGTTGTTCTTGATTGATTTCTGGTCCAGCAAGAAGAGTGGTACTTAGGTTAATTTCGGTACTTGAACGATTCTTGTCGCCGACTTCAAAGGTAGCATCATCGAATCCATAGTTAAGGATTGATTGCTTCGAAGTATCCACTTTGTCTTTAGCTTGGTCTTGGACAAGTTTCTTTAGGTCGTCTTCTTTGACGCCGAGCATTGAGTAGGTTACCTCTCCTGAAACGGTTACTTCGGCAGCCTCGGCATCGATGGCTGGACTAACTACAAAGTTGGGCGAATTACTGGCAGTAAATGAGTCGACTAATCCAATAAGGTCATCTTGTTTTAGCTGACCCTTTAGCTCTTCGACAACACTATTTTGTTTGTCACTGATCTTCTTTTTAGCAGCGTCAACGTCTTTAGCTGATACAACTTTAGTAATCTTACTGGTGCCGCCGCTCATTTGTTCACCCTGTGCTAGCACGCTCGAAAAGCCGGCCACAATGTATGAACGAGAACTAAGATTGAACTGATCACCATTACTCTTAGCAACTACAGCAACCGATCCGGTATGTGAGCCGTTGGTCTTACAGTTTTTATTGCTGTCAAAGTTGGCATCGCCAAGTCGCACAGAGTCTTGAGTAATAAAGGTAAAGTTACCGCTACTAATGCCAGTGCCTGCAGGAATTGTGACCGAATTGTCGCCACAGTTACGGAGTGAGATATTGCCACTTGCCTTGGTGCCGTTATCCTTTTCGCCGGTAGCTTGAACTTTTTCAATTTCGGTCTTTTTAGTTTGTTGTTGCTTAGCTGGCAAGATTTGCGACTTGAGGTCAAGTTCACTGGCTGAGGTGTCGGCACGGAACTCGGCATCAACCTTAGATTCGCTGCTTTCGGTGCGTAGTGTAATTGATGCGCTTGGAGCGATTGCGAGTGCCCAGTACATAAAAACGATTAGCGCGATGAGTGCACCGGCGCCAATAAATAATAATGCTCGGAACTTATGGAAGTTAGGCACCATCTTGTTTTTATCTTTTTTAGGCTTTTTAGCATCTGCACCTTTAGCTTTGGCACTTGCCGCAGCAGCGGCTGCCGCAGTTTCGGCCTTAGGACGATTATCTATTTCAATTGGCTCAGTCGTTTTGTCCTTAGGGTCGATCAAATTGCCGACAGGTGTTTTAGGGTCAATAACTGGGTCATCGACCTTATCTTCGGGTTCTTCTGGTTTACGTGGAGCTGGCGTACCGGTTGGTGCTTCTGGTATGTATGGTCGAGATTGCAGATTTGATGCAACGTGAATGCCAGCAGCACCCGCTAGCGGCAATAACGTTGCTTCAGACGTAATAAGTACAATTTTTTTGTCAGATTGAGTGGCGGCTCGCTTGAGTAGCTTCATGTTAACAACAGATTGGAGTACAGTGGCACGCTTTGGTAATACAAGCGCTAAAATAGACTCATCTGCCGAACGAAGCTTATCGATAATACCGGTGATTTCTTCGTCTACGTCGATGTAGATTGTTTTTTTAGATGGACTACCCGAATTGCTCATACTCGTAATATCCTATCAAATCTTTCTTTTATTGTTCCACCCGAACGTGAGTCGCTCTGCTGCTGAAAGGTGTCAGAACCAACTCGCAGCAAGCCCATAGCAGTTACAAACGTATGGTCGTTAACATGGCCAGTCTTGTCTTTTATGCCAACAATTTGATCAGGGGTTATAAAGTCGATAACTGGCTTGCGAGTGAACGGCACGTCGCTGTACCACTTGGTTTCTTTTAATGAAGCGGTTAGATTTGGCAAGCTAGCACCGCCGCCACAAAGCAAAATACGGTGAGGCACGTGATCAAGCTCGGTAAATTCGCTTAGGGCGAGCTCTACGCCAGCTACCCAAACGTCACAAGTTTTGTCGAGCGCTTCATTTACAGCATCGAACTGCTTAGCAGGTAAGGTATTTTCACCGACGCTAAGCTTAAGTTTTTCGGCCATTTCGTAGTCGGTTGACAGGTCACGTTCAATTGAACGAGTAAATGCACGGCCACCAATACCAAACATTTTGGTACCTTGGACACCACCGTCGTTAACAACGGCAATATCGGTAGTACCACCACCAACGTCCATCAAGACAGCGCTCATGCTGGCGTTTGGGTTGTCCCCAATTACTGAGCGAGCTACTGCAAATGGTTCGGCGGCTACGGCTAACAGGTCAAGATCGAGTTCTTTAGCGGTTCGTTCAAGCGCTGCAATGTGAATCATCGGTGCAAAGGCGGTATACAGCTGAATAGTCATGTCGCGGCCCTTAAAGCCAATTGGATTAGTAACTTGGTAACCATCGATAGTAATACCTACGAGGGCACTGTTGACCAACCGAACATCGAGCTGAGCATTGCCGAGTTCGAGTGCCAAATTTTCTTTAGCTTTGGTACTGGCACGCTCCTGAGCAAGACTAATAATCTGCTCCATTTCATCAACATCAATCTCTAGTTCAGGGTCTTTGCGGCGGCACGGCACAGTAGTAGTTGTACCCTTTACCAGCTCACCAGCAATACCAATAACTGCTGTACGGACGCTAACGCCAGCTTCTTCTTCGGCCAACGCTAGGGCTTGGCTACAGTTTTGAACAACGCCACCTATGTCAGCAATGGCACCGGCTTGCATATCAGACAGCTGCTGGTGTGCCCTGCCTTGACCAACAATTTCAATGTCAGAGTCGCTTACTTTAGCGATCAGTGCTTTTACATATTCGGTACCAACATCAAGGGCAACCAGATATTGCTCTGGGCCGGATTGTACGCTTTTACTGCGTGCAGCCAACTGGCTGCTAACACTTTTGATTTTATTAAGCATAACTAGTGTTTAGTATACCACGCTGTATAGGGCTGACTACAGGTTGGTTTTGTATGTAAAATAGGATTTAACTAAATTTTAATTATCTTCAGCCGGTGTTTGCCGTACTAAGTCACGACGGGCTTTTCGGAAGAAGACTCCAGCTATACCAGCCACACCGAGTCCAATTAGTACCGACATACCAAATACAACGAGGGGCGCAAACGTATAGTTTATCTTTTCGTTACCGGTTTTAAATTCTTTAAGATATGAAGCCCCGCCCTCTGGTGTTTTGGCTTCATTAAAGTACTGCGAATAAAGCAAGCCGCCACCAATTTCTGAGGTAAATTTACCAGCTGCACAGATATTAATATCCTTACACTCGGTCTGGTCGTATTTTTCGATCGGCCAAATTGCAAAGGAAAGCAGTGCGCTTAGAGCAAAAATACAGGCTAAAAAGCCAGCCACCCGCTTTTTAGATGCGTAAAATTTAGCTTTAGCCAACTAGAACTCCTTTGATGCGACGTACGCCCGCGCTCGATGCTTCTTCTTTAGTAATTTTAAAATGCTTGCCACCTTCAGCTAATACACCGGTGTGTTCAACGTGTGGGCCGCCACAGATCTCGATACTAAAGGCTGGCTGATTTTCTTCGCTCATGATGTACACTTTTACGGTTTCGCCATATTTGTCACCAAAAGCACCCTTGGCGCCCATAGAAAACGCTTCATCGGTTGGAAATTCCTTCCAGACTACGGTTAAGTCTTTAGCAATTTGTTCGTTAACAATA
>JALQXV010000004.1 GCA_023263015.1 Candidatus Saccharimonadia bacterium | reverse complement strand
GGATATGATGATCGAGCATTCTATTGCTATAGTAAACGTTCACCCGCTGGAATGGTAGAGCAGAACACTTTTTACAGAGACGATGTCATGATATACTAGCTGGTGCTAATGGGATGTCGCCAAGTGGTAAGGCACCAGGTTTTGGTCCTGGCATTCGGGGGTTCGAATCCCTCCGCCCTAGCCAATAAAAACGCATCGACGAAAGTTGGTGCTTTTTTATTGATTAACAGTCGATCTTAATGATTGCTATAGACAAGTAGATCATTTCGTGATATAATAAAGCATTTTATGAATTATATTGAATCTCGATACTGTAGCGAAGGCGAATTCAAATCAGGCTTCGACAACCGTTTATTACCTCCAAGTGATGTTACTACTGGTGAGGTTTATACGGCTATGCTAATGCTTTCTAAAGGCCGAGTTGGTGAAGAGGCAGCCATGGTTCCTGTTCGACCAATCAGCGATGCCAAATATGATAAAGACATGGGAGCATTTATAGTCAAAGCCAGCTTCTTATCTCTTGACCTAAAACCAATATTTAATACCGACATGGAACTTCACGACGGAGTATGGCTACGACCAGATATAGCAGCGAACGGCATACGAGTTACAGCAGGCTATCTTGCTAGCTACGGTGAAGGTGTTCGCGAAGATGCGGTAATGGAAACGTATGCAGAAACTGGTGCCGAAGCCGAGTTCGATGTGCAAGAAGCAGTAAAAGCTGACTTGCGCGAAGCAGTTCTAGCTTAAGCTACTTTTGCTATACTGCGCTCAATGAGTAAGGTCAATGACATAACTATTAGCTCATACAATAATGAGCTCGATATATATCTTAAGAAAACTGCCGGTCAAGTAACCGGATCAATGAAAGACTTTATCGATAGTTTTCTTAAAATATTGCCGCCGAATGCAACAATCCTAGAAATAGGGTCGGGAACTGGTAGGGACGCCGACTACATTGAAAAACGTGGTTACACAATTTTGCGTACAGATGCAGCGGCCAGCTTTGTTAAGCATATGCAAGATGAAAGCAAACCTGCAGAAAAGCTCAATATTATTGCCGAAGCGCTGCCTCAAACGTTTGATGCAATTTTGGCAAATGCAGTCTTTTTGCATTTTGATGATGCAGACTTTAAACGTGCGCTCATTAATACCAAAGCCATGTTGAAAAATAATGGTATTTTCGCCTTCTCGATACACAAAGGCGATTTTATAGGCATATCTGACCATAAGAACAGTGCTAGATATTTCCATGAGCGATCGGAACGTGACGTTCATGAAATCCTAAAGAGCCATTCGCTTACTGTTTTAAAGAGCATGCGAGGTACTTCGATCAGCGGACGCAAACAATGGATCATGTTCATCGTTCAGGCCAAAATGCTATAGTTAGTACATGCAACAACCGAACAAAACAGCAGAGTGGGAACAACTTTTAAAACTAGCAGCTCAACCTAGGGACTTGCGGCAGCTATTTAGCCAGCAGCCCAGTAGAGGCACCGACTATTCATTGCAAGCTGGTGATATTTTTCTAGACTATTCTAAAAACCTCATTGACGATGAAGTACTCCAAGCACTATTTGGGCTTGCTCGAGCCCAAAACCTTGAAGCTCGGCGAGACGCAATGTTCGCCGGAGAGCATATTAATGCGACAGAAGATCGTTCTGTGCTACACGTGGCGCTTCGTGATCAATCTAATCAATCTAAGAATGTCGATGGCAGCGATGTACACCAACAAGTGCGCACCGTGCTAGACCAAATGACAGACTTTAGTACTGCAATTCGCGATAAAAGCTGGACAGGGTATACCGGTAAACCAATTAAGAATGTAGTTAATATTGGCATTGGCGGGTCAGACCTTGGACCGGTCATGGCTAGTGAAGCACTAAAATTCTATAGTCAACGCGATATCCACATTGATTTTATTTCAAATATCGATGCAACTCAGTTCGCCGAAGTCACACGCAACCTAGACCCAGCCGAAACGCTATTTATCATTGCGTCTAAAACGTTTACTACCGATGAAACAATGACAAACGCCCGTTCCGCTCGCCAATGGACACTCGATTCACTTCAAGATGACGCAGCTATTGCGAAACACTTTGTAGCTGTTTCGACCAACGCCGAAGAAGTGAGCAAGTTCGGGATCGATACAGCTAACATGTTTGAGTTCTGGGATTGGGTCGGCGGTCGCTACTCGATGACAAGTGCTATTGGACTTGCCGTCATGATTTCGATTGGCCCAGACAACTTCCATGAACTCCTCAAAGGCTTTTACGCCATGGACGAGCACTTCAGAACTGCTTCACTAGAACAGAATCAGCCTGTTCTACTCGCATTGCTTGGTATTTGGTACACCAACTTTAACGGCGCCCAAACCGAAGCGATCTTGCCATACGACCAGTATTTACACCGGTTACCTGCGTATTTGCAACAAGCCAGCATGGAGAGCAACGGCAAGCGCGTTGATCTGCAGGGCAACCCAGTTAGTTATAGCACTGCGCCAGTTTTATGGGGTGAGCCTGGGACAAATGGTCAACACGCTTTCTACCAGCTTATTCATCAAGGCACTCAGTTGATACCGTGCGACTTTATTGGTTTTGTTAATTCACTAAATCCAGTCGGCGAGCATCATCCTAAACTTACCGCTAATCTTTTTGCACAAACCGAAGCACTAGCATTTGGTAAAACAGCAGACGAAGTACGTGCCGAAGGCGTAGGTGAAGTACTGGTGAACCACAAAGTATTTACTGGCAATAAACCAAGCAACACTATTTTAGCCGAAAAACTTACGCCTAACGTATTGGGTCAGTTAATTGCGTTGTACGAACATAAGATCTTTGCGCAAGGTGTAATTTGGAATATTAATTCATTTGACCAGTGGGGAGTAGAGCTTGGCAAAGTACTTGCCAAAACCATATATAGCGAACTAAGCGACTCTACTAAGCAACCAGCCCATGACAGCTCAACCAATAACTTGATCGCCAGATACCAAAAACAGCACCGCTAGAATGCTATACTTTGTGTAATGTTTTTTCTTCGATCTAACCCATCAGACGCAGCCAAAGAAATTGCTGCAGCCATAAATACCGCCAGTCAGCAAGGCAGTGTACTTTGGCTACTATCGGGTGGTTCAAATATAGATTTAGCCGTCGACATTCAAAAACAACTATCCGATCAAAAAATTAGTGTTGGATTAATAGATGAACGTTTTGGAGCAGTTGGCCATTCACATTCAAACTGGAAGCAACTAATTGATGCTGGTTTTGACTTTGAGTCCGTTATTGCCATACCTGTCTTGCAAGGTCAGAACACTAAAGAGGAAGCTGCGAGTGAATACGCAGCCAAACTGCAGGATGCTTTAACATCCGCAAACTCTGTAATTACTATTTTTGGTATGGGGCAAGATGGTCACACTTCTGGAATTTTACCGAACAGTCCTGCAGTTAGTTCAGAAGACTTAGTTACGGCGTATACCGGCCCTGATTATGAACGAGTCACGACAACATTTAAGCTATTCCCGTATATCAACCAAGCCTTCTTAGTTAGTTTTGGACAAAGCAAGCGAGAGCAGATCATTAAATTAGAGACTGGTGCAGACATTAATATCCAACCGGCTCAAGGTCTAAAAGAAATTCCAAACTTAACAGTCATGTACGATGCAGACTTGGAGCCGAACGAGTGAACCAACAAGCCGCACTCAATGATGGCATATTTGTAATCTTTGGAATTACTGGAGACTTATCAAAACGCAAGCTATTGCCAGCCCTGTACCGACTCGCCGAACTCGACTTACTATCAGAGCGATTCCGGATCGTAGGAACTACTCGTCAACAAACACAAATAAGTGACGTACTCGCCGATATTAATAACTTCGTACCAAATACTGATCCTGATGTACTCAAAAAGCTTGAGGGTATGTTGAGCATGGTATACATGAATATTGCCGAACCGAGTGACTATTATTCGCTTAAAGATCACCTCGATACCGTTGAAGATGAAGTTGGGCTGTGTTTGAATCGGCTATTTTACCTTGCGACGCCACCCCAGCTTTTTAATACGATTGTAGAGAGCATAGGCGTCGCCAATTTACAGCACGGCTGTCAGCACAACGCGTCAGAAAGTCGTCTGTTAGTAGAAAAGCCATTTGGCCACAATACTCAATCTGCAATTGAACTCATAAATCGTATGGAGCAGGTTTTTAAAGAGCGTTATATTTACCGTGTTGACCACTACTTAGCTAAAGAGACTGCCCAAAACATACTGACATTTCGTATGCAGAACCCAGTTTTTAAGGCGGTGTGGAATAGCAAGTCAATTGATTACGTTTCTATTACCGCAGCCGAAAGTTTAGGCATTGAAGGACGCGTTAATTTCTACGAACAAACTGGGGCATTGCGCGATCTAATTCAAAGTCATTTGTTGCAACTACTAGCGCTTACTACCATGGAAGAACCCAAGGAATACACTGCTGATGCCATTCATTCGGGTAAATTAGCACTACTCAAGGCGATCAAGCCGATCAGTCTTGAAGACGTAGACATTGCAACTGTCCGTGGACAATACGAAGGCTATACAGAAGAAGTTAATAATCCAAATTCATTAATTGAAACATACGCAGCCGTGCAACTAGAAATAGACAATAAGCGCTG
>JALQXV010000109.1 GCA_023263015.1 Candidatus Saccharimonadia bacterium | reverse complement strand
GCACCAATTTATGGCTCACGCTATACCATTGGCGTAGTCGACAAAAGTTTTGAAGATGAGTTTCGCCCAACCTTAGTCACAATGAATATGGATAATCACGAGTCTATAAGGATTGGAAGTCATTTTAGTGCCGAGTTTATCCGAGTTACGCACTCTATCCCAGACCCTTCTGCTATATGTATTGAAACTCCAGCGGGTCGGATCATTGCTACCGGCGATTTCAGGCTTGATCCAGAACCGCTCGACAAGCAAGTCAGCGACAGCGCGCGACTTAAAGAGCTTGGTGACAAGGGAGTGCTACTACTCATGAGCGACAGTAGCTATGCCGACCAATCTGGTCGAACTCCGACTGAGCACACCTTACAAAACAGTTTTAGCAAACTTATCTCAAACGCAGAGGGCAGAATTTTTGTGGCAGCTTTTTCTAGCAACATTAACCGTACCCAAATGATCATCAATGCCGCGGTTGAAGCTGGCCGTAAGGTCGCACTGGATGGACGTAGTATGTTGGGCTACATCGAGATCGCTGTTAGGCAAGGCATTCTTAAAGTTCCTAAAGGCACTATTGTGCCGATGCAAAGTGTGGCACATTTGCCTGCCGAGCAGCTTTTAATTATGTGTACTGGCGGGCAGGGCGAACCCAATGCAGCCTTACAAAGAATGAGCCGAGGTGACCATAAATATGTAAACTTATCATCTGGAGACACCGTTGTTATCAGCTCTTCACCAATTCCTGGTAACGAGGTTAGCTATGACCAGATCAGCAACCGACTTAAGAGCAAAGGTGTTCACCTATTCCGCCATGTGACTCATGAACTGGATGGCTGTGGTCCACTCCACGTCTCTGGGCATGCCCGCAGAGATGAACTCAGAGAAATGATTAGATTAGTCAGACCAACATATTTTATACCTGTTCACGCAGGCTTGTTGCGAAGGAGTTACCACGCCGACTTGGCAATCGAAGAAGGCATTCCACGCCAAAATGTACTCCTACCGAATAACGGCGACAGTTTTTACATTGGCGACAATATCACCCCAGCCGGACAAGTACCTTTTGGCAGTCAATTAGTTGACCAAAATGGCTCACTTGTACCGTCGCTCGTGGTTAAGGACCGTTTGCTATTGAGCCAGTCGGGTATCGTGTCGGTCGTTCTGACGATTGATCAGAAGTCTGGCCGCCTAGTGACAAGCCCCGACATTATTAGTCGTGGGTTTGTAGCACTCCGTGAATCAGAGGACTTGATGAAGTACGTACGAAGCGAGTTGCGACGAGTGGTTTCACAACGTTTCACACGGATCGACGCTGATCGTTTTAAGTCAGAATTACGAGATCATCTGACACATATTTTGTTTGAACAAACTGGCAATAGCCCATTGATTATACCGGTAGTTAATGCGATTGGCTCTAAAGCTAAGTCCGAACGACCCAACCAAGAACGCTTTAGTAAGATGCGAGCAGAGCTATTAAAAACTACTGCCAAAGCAGTAGAAATAAAGTCATAGTTTGTAGTTTAAAACTTACAGATACACAACACCTTGAGCCGTGCACCAATTCGTAGTATAGTGCGGGTATTAGAAGTTTATTGGGTGGGGAAATAACATTTATGGGAGATCCAATGAAAAGTCTAGTTCGACTCGTTAGCCTAGCACTCGTCTTCAGCTACAGTCTTGTAATTAGTGCGCCAGCAGTACTTGCTGCAGACGTCAGAATATCGGAAGTACACGCTAATCCAGATGTGCCACTAGTTGGAGGATCAGCCGATGTAGCACTTGAGACTTTTCGTGAATGGGTCGAAATTCAAAACACTACTCCTGAAGCCCTTTCATTAAACGGTCTTAAGCTGCGCAATAGCTCTGGTCCACAAGATTACGCTTTCAGCGCCAGCGCCACAATCCCTGCCAATGGACGCTACGTTGTTTGTCGAAATAGCACTCCGCTCACCAATGGGCTCGTGAACTGTAATGCAACGTGGGCATGGACCAACCCATTACCTAATAGTACGGCTACTGTTTCCCTATTGACTGCCGGCAATGAAGTAATCGATTCGGCGACAATTACTAACCCACAAAATGGTGTCTCAACCGAAATCGGTGTGGACGGTACGCAAACCCCTGCCACCACTCCATATAACCTTGCTGGTGAGCGTGGAACTCCAGGTACGGCTCTTGATACAACAGCACCAAGTGCACCTACCAGCACTGTCCCTAGTCCGCTATACGGTACAACTGATCAAATCACTACACTATCTTGGACTGCAGTTACCGACCCTAGCGCACCGGTTACATATATTTATCAGGTTGCTTCAAGCCCCGATAAAGAAACAGGTGGGTCATTTACCGCCCCGCTTGGCACGATTAATAATGGAACCCAAACAACCATTCCGACACCGAACACCCCAGCCGGAGTTTATTACTGGCATGTCCGAGCACTTGATAACGCCGGCAACACCAGTGCTTGGTCAGACACCTACGTTGTGTACATAGACAATGTGGCACCCAATAACCCTGTCTGTGATGTTCCGAGTGTTATTACACCAAGCAACGACAACACCGTAGATGCAACTTGGCCTAGTGGATCAGATGACATTAGTGGCGTGAAAGGCTATTCATATAGCTTTACTCAAGATGAATTTGGAGACCCTGGCACTACTGTCATGACAGACACCACCGGTGCAAGCAGTGACCCTCTTGCTGATGGTACTTGGTACTTGCGTATTCGCACAATCGACAATGCCAACAATGCTAGCTCACCCGTTACATGCGGTAAGTACGAAATTGACACTACAGCACCTACAGTAACCGTAGATACACTAACAACTTCAAACAAGTCTCCAAGACTAAGCGGAACTACTGACGATCCAGCAGCTACTGTTAAAGTAAAGGTCAACAATGTCATTTACGATGCTGTTAATAAAGGTGATGGAACTTGGGAATTAGCTGCCAATACAATTGAACCAGCCCTAAACGTTGGAACGTACGAAGTTGCTGCCGAAGCCGCCGATAGTGCCGGTAACGTTGGCGCAGACGGTACATCTAATGAATTAAAGATTACCATGATTCCTAATGTCGTAACTGGTGGGCTTGGCGGTGGATTTACTTCAACTAACACTGATATCAGCATCGCTCCGGTGACTAAAGTTATTGTTGTGAACTATGTAGCCGACACTGCGCCTGGTGATTACTTTACACCGGCTTCTGCATCACAAAATGGTCAAACTAGCAGTAGTAACACAAACAAGAACAACAATACCCTCGGAGCTGGAGCTACAAACGTAGCTGACACCGCTCAAAAGTCCAAGGCATGGCTGTGGTGGATTGTGGCACTGATCGCAATTCTTGGAATTATGTACGCCATCTACCGAACTCGTGAAGACGAGAACGCTTAAGCCAATCCTCAGCTAAAGATTTTATTGTGTATGTAGCTTTCGAATACGAAAGCCCTAACAATAAAGCAGGAGGGTAAAATGAAAAAAAATTACGAACGAGCAACGTATATCACGCCTTCAGATAGCGATGTTCTTGAAGCATATATCAACAAGAATTCATTTCGTCGCTCAGAAGCACGCAAGCTAAAGCGCGAACTACGCAAGCTTCGCTTAGTTTCTGAGCACGGATTATAAAATTATAGAGACGTTTTATAGTTTGCGAGCACACCTAATCGCATATTTCTGTTAAAATCAAAGTACCGATCCGGGAGGTATTCGTGAGAGGCTTTGATTTTTTCAGTAAGCTGCTATTGCTCATTTTAGTATTGGCTACGCCGATACTTTTACTCTCACCTAAAACCGCTTATGCTATTGGCGACTCAAGTGTTGCGACAATAACAAAAATTGACTTTGGCCCTAACGTAAGTCAACTACCCCGTGGCTATAGCGCTGACTTTACTGTTCCTGACGGCATAACGGAGCCATTTGGTACTGTAACGTTCCTGAATGACAGCATGCCGATTGAAGGCTGTGCTAATTTGCCTACGGCTCTTATTCTTGGCAAGCTGCGCGCCAACTGTCATACCGATCAAGAGCTGACAACAATAACCGCCGTGATTAATGAGACAGGTATAGTGAATGAAGCCATCAATCTTTAAAAGAAGCACGCTCGCTGAAGCCGAGACTAAACTGAGCCAGCAAGACCCTATTTTAGGGAGCTTAATTGCTAAACAGCAATTAAAGTTGCGCCCACAAAAAATTGACTATTTTGAGTCGCTTTCAAGTTCAATCGTTGGGCAACAAGTTTCGGTAGCGGCCGCTACTGCTATCTTTAACCGTTTTAAAGATGCAACTAACCTGAATCCTGAGAAACTACTTTCACTAAACGATGATGAAATGCGAGCAATTGGCTTATCGAAACAAAAAACCGGCTATTTACGGGATCTTGCTCAACATTTTAAAAATGACCCTGCTGTTTATAATCATCTGGAAGAGCAAGAGGATAACCAAGTTATTGCAGAACTCACCGCCGTTAAAGGCATTGGAGTCTGGACAGCTCAAATGTTTCTAATGTCTACTTTAGGTCGACTTGATGTATTTGCTCCTGATGATGTTGGTCTACAAAGAGCTATTAAGCTTTTATACAATTATGAAAGCGTGCCACCTAAAAAAGAACTGGAAGAAATTGCACTAAAATGGAGCCCATACCGCACGGTAGCCTCTCGTCATTTATGGCAGTCGCTCGATAACAATCCTGCCTAGTCTTGACCACAATTGTTTAAGTTGCTAAACTATTTAGTAGGTTAACTATTATGGCAAAAGAGCGAGACACATTGGTTCAAAACTTAACAGATAGCACGATTGCATTTATGCGAGCGTGGAAGTCTTCTATGATCACTATCTTAGAGGATCATGATATCTCGCCCGCCCAAGCAGGCATTTTAATGTTTCTTAATGAACATGCGCCTATTAGCGGCAAAGAGATCGCAGCCAAAATGCACATAAGTCCGAGCGCAGTAACTCAAATGCTCGACGCCTTAGATAAAGCTGGCTACTTGGTCCGTCAAGCCGACGAGCAGGACCGACGGATTAATTACTTATCGCTATCAAAGCTTGGCAATAAACGAGTGAAGCAGTTCCAAAAAATTCGCAACGAATTCTTTGCTGACTTAGCAAGTTCACTATCCGATGAGGAGCTTAAATTATTAACCAAAATTCAAAATAAAATGGTAGATCACATAGAAAGTTAGGTTTCATGAAATTATTCTCAAGAAAAAAGAAAGAACGCAGCACCAATCCGCGGGAACACCCAGTGATGAGGACAGTCTGGTCCTACGAAGCCATGCACATATACAAACGCATGCGCATGTAAACACACACGAACAAAGCATAAACAAACATGCACACGCTCAGGAGCCGCCTGATGCTTC
>JALQXV010000087.1 GCA_023263015.1 Candidatus Saccharimonadia bacterium | reverse complement strand
ACAATTATTGGTCACCATTACAACCCAAGTCAAGAAGGTACGCGCCATGAAGAGATCCGGATCCAGCAGCTCTTGGTGAGTGGCCTGTTAAACAAGGTAAGGCTGCCGTTGGTTCCACTTACCCTTCTCTACATTCAAATAATATCCACCAAGATGATTATTCGTACCCACTAGTGCAATTTTCAGCTGATGTGAGTAGCGGGACCTATATACGCAGCCTCGTACAAGACATCGGGGAAAAACTGCAAACTGGTGCATACATGGCAAACTTGCGTCGTAATCGTGTGGCAGATTTTGTGGTTGAAGATGCAATTGATCTGAGCGAAATCGACTTTGCAAAAATCACAACCAATTTACGTCAGATTTAATTGATACTGGTAAATGAGCGTGCTATGGTGATATACAATTCGCTAACTGCAGACATTGGAGGGAAGAATGGCCACGAGAGAAGCATTTTTTGAAAGAGCTCACGAGGTTGAGCATGTTTACTTGGGCTACTCCGACCTGCAGTTGCGCACCGAACGTATCAGTGAAGTCGACGCTGCTCAGGTTGATATATCTGGTCGAGTCTCGGCTAATGTAATACTAAAAAACCCACTCATTGCTGCTGCCATGAATTCTGTCAGTGAAGATAAGATGGGTATTGCCACTGGTTTAAATGGAGCTGGGGCTATTCTTCATCACTGCAACACCCCAGAAGAGCAGAAAAAGATGGTTAGGACAGTTAAAACGTATCTAAACGGTGTCATTACTGAACCTGTTGTTGCACGTGAAGATCAGACGTTGGCCGAGGTTCTACAAGTGCTCGATAAAGCAGATAACGATTTTCGAACTATCCCTGTTATCGATGAGAATGGCCGTTGCACTGGGCTTATGGATGACACTACGTTTAGTATATTTGGGCCTGACGCAGAGACAGTGAAGATCGGTGAAGCCATGCATCCATTAGGTGAGTTTGTAACAGCGGACAACGGTACGACGCCCGAAGATGTCTATAAGTTAATGCGCGAAAAAAGAGCACCGAGCGTTGTGTTGCTAGATACTGATCGACGGGTTGGCGGGCTCTGCCTTAAGGGGGGTATACTCCGCGAAGTTAATAGTAACCCAGACGAATACAGTGTTGATCAAAACGGGCGTCTTATTACGTTTGCAAGTGTCCCAACCATTCCAGATGAAGCTCTTGAGCGAATTAGAATTATGCGTAAGTACCTTGATGTAGTCTTTATCGATACATCTCATGGTGAACATAAGTATGCACTTGAGACTCTTAAAGCTATTAAAGAAAATACTGATATTGACGTTATCGCCGGCAATATTTCAACCGAACAGGCTGCTATACAGATTGCTCGGCTTGAGCCAGATGGCATATCAGTTGGGCAGGGTCCGGGTCAGATTTGTGTTTCATCGGATCGACTAGGTTTTGGAACTCCTCAAGCAAGTGCAGTTTACGAGGTCGCCAAGGGTGCACGCTCCGTTAATCCGGATATTGCCATTATTGCTGATGGTGGTATTTCGCAGTCGGCAGACAGTGTTAAGGCACTCGCCTTAGGAGCTACGGTTATCAAAGCTGGTGGTCTATTTGCTGGTACTGACGAAACGCCGGTGCCAATTTTAACGGATAAGAGTGGCGTGAAGTATAAAGAATATTGGGGCATGGGATCAGAGCGCGCACAGCGAAACTTTGCAGCAGCCCGTGCACGTTACGGTAACTTTGGAGCTCCAAAGAAGATCATTTTTGTTGAAGGTTTTGAAAAGCAGGTGCCACTAAAGGGACCAGTTGCCGACGTGATTGAAGAGCATGTTATGGGCATGAAGATTTCAATGGCAGCTCAAGGAGCTCATAATGCTGCAGATCTATTCGAAAATGCTCGCTTTATGCGCGGCGCTAATACTAAAAAATAAAGTTAGTCTTTAGTTCGATCAATCACTTGATCGCGCCCAGGGCCAACGCCAATTCGGGTTACTGGACGACCGGTTGTTTCTTCAATAACGCCAATAAAGTTCTGAGCTTCATCGGGCAGATCTTTGAATTTCCTAACATCTTGAATGTCGCCAGTCCAGTTTGGGAGATCTCGATACAACGGTGAAGATTGGTTGAGTTTGTCGGCATTATCTACAGAATCGGAAAGAATCTTTCCTTTGCGCTGATAGGCAACACAAACTCGTAAGTTATCTCCAAAGCGTGGAACCCAGTCTAATTTAGTAATGGCCATTTCATGAACTCCGTTGACCATCTGTGATCGCTTAATCTGCGCTAGGTCTAAGTAGCCAAGCCTACGAGTTCGGCCCGTAGTAGTGCCTCGTTCGGCATCAACTGTAGTCATGTCGCCGTGTAGTCGTTTTAGTAGGTCTTCGTCATGAATTTCAGTTACAAACGGTCCGCCACCAACATGAGATTGTACGGCCTTTGAAACACCGATAACTTGCGTAACAGCATTAGGTGGAACTCCTAGGCCATTGGCTACACCTCCTGCGGTTGTTGAGGAAGATGTAGTGAATGGATACATGCCATGGTCTACGTCTAGCAAGAAGGCTTGTGCGCCTTCAGCTAAAATATTGCTACCTTTTGCCAGTTCACCATTGAGGTAGCGAGTTGTGTCTGTTATAAATGCGCCAAGCTTTTGGGCGGCTTCGACGTATTCAAATGCTACAGCTTCTTCATCAATATTTGGTAACCATTCTTCAACTCGAACGTGACGTTGGTCAAGTAAGCCTCGTTCAACAATCTCAAATAGCTTTTGAGGATTGTTCTTAATGATGTGCATCTGCAATCCCAAACGTCCAGCTTTATCGCTGTATACTGGACCAATTCCAGACTTGGTGCTGCCTTGGCGGGCAGAACCGGATTCGATAACCTCGTCTCTTGATATGTGGCAAGGCAGGGTAAGATGTGCCGCGGAGCTAATGAGTAGTCTAGCAGGGTCAACTTCGATTCCTTGGTCCTGCAAGGTTTCAATTTCTTTTACAAGTCTAATAGGGTTTACGACAACGCCATTACCGATGACACTCGTTTTATCTTCATGAACAACTGACGTAGGTAGTCCGTGCAATTTGTAGACTTCGCCGTCAGGAGCAACCACAGTGTGACCGGCGTTGTCGCCGCCATTAAATCGAACCCCGATTTCATATTCGGGCATTAGCATATCAACGAATCGGCCTTTGCCTTCGTCTCCGCGCTGCTCACCTTCGATCACTGTAATTGGCATACGCCCACATGGTAGTCAAATAGAGCTACTTTTGCAAGCATTACCGTTCAAGGCAGTAGGGTCAGTGATACACTACTATCTACATGATTGCGAATATAAACATTCACGAAAAGTCGTTTGGTCCAAAGATTTTGTATAAGGATCTTTCAATGCAGCTTCAGCCTAAAGAAAAGGTTGGTCTGATTGGTCGCAATGGTACCGGCAAGACGACACTATTTCATATGCTCACTGGCGATGACACAGACTTTAGCGGGGAAGTGCAGTTTCGCAAGAACTTAATTACGATCGCTTCTCGCCAAGAACATCAAGCGTTTGAAGATACTCCCGTTCTTGAATATATACTGGCAGACTTGCCGCACTATGCCAGCTTGAAACACATCCTTGACACCTATCCAGCGACTATGGGCGATAGTGTTTCTAAGATGAATAAGTATGGTGACGCTTTAGAGCAATTTTCTTCGCTTGGCTACTACCAAGTAGAGGGCGAGATTGCTGAAAGCCTACGCCAGTACCAGCTAAGTGAAGCACAGATCAATGGTACGATTGGTACGCTATCTGGCGGTCAGAAACGATTTGTTGAACTTGTTAAAGTGCAACATGCCAACGCCGAGTTGGTGCTAATTGACGAGCCTACCAACCATATGGATTACGTTGCTAAGGATTCATTTATTGAGTGGTTTAAGCGTGAGCAAGCGGCTGTACTGGTTATTACGCACGATCGAGATGTACTGCGCGAGGTTGATCGTATTATTGAGATCCGAGACGGACGTGCACTGAGTTTTACTGGTAATTACGATGAATACCTTAAGACTAATACTAATAAGATTGTTTCAGAAGTTAATGAGTACGAAGTTACCCAGAGCCGTATTACGAATCTTAAGTCTGACGTACTGCGTTTCCAGCGCATGAAAGAGAAGGCGCGCGATCCAGGTACTATTCAGCGCTTTAAAAGTCTTGAACAAAAAGCTCGTGCTGAGCTCGCAGAGTTACAAAAACTTGAGAAACCGTCATTCTGGATTGACCAAGAATCTCTGCAAGGATTAAACGATAAGTTGACCAGCTCGTATGACGCCCATAAGGCCCGCAATATTAAGGTGCGTATGAAGTCGAAGCAGGAATCGGGTAGTCGGCTACTAATTGAAGCTCATGAGCTAAGTCTTGGCTACGAAGCACCACTATTTGATAGCGTCTCATTCCAGTTGCGCGAGGGAGAGCGCATTCGTTTGCACGGTCGCAATGGAGCTGGCAAGACTTCGCTTATCAGAGCCGTCTTGTCGCAAGCAGCAGGCGAGGCCTTGCCACTTACTAAATATGCAGGGCATATTATGTCCGAAAAAGAACTTAAAATTGGAGTATATGAACAAGAGATTTCGGCCCACTTACTGGATGTTAAGTTGTATGATGCGATCGAACAGGTATTGCTTGATAAGGGTGTAAAAGCGAATGATACTCGCATTCGTCAGTTGATGAGTGATTATCTATTTAACCCAATGAGCGACGGTGAGATTACGCTTGATCGGTTATCTGGCGGTCAAAAGGCACGGTATCAACTTATAAAGATGTTGGCAGATGATCCACAAATTCTGATCTTGGACGAACCAACTAATCACCTTGATTTACCGAGCATTGAAGAACTAGAAAATGCTCTGCAGCAATACAATGGCGCAGTTATATATGTATCGCATGACTCATATTTTGCAGATAAGCTACATGGTGCCGAAGTTAGAATCGGGCAGTAGGCAATACACGGTGTTTTTAGCCGAGTAGGATATTTGCGTAACCGTAACAGATGTGCTAAAATATTTCTCAATGATTACAACAGAGAAGAAGAAGGCAATCGTTGCCGATTTAGCAACCAATGACAAAGACAGCGGTAATCCAGCTGCTCAAGTGGGCATTCTAACTGCTCGTATTCAGGAGCTCACTGAGCACCTAAAGATCAATAAAAAAGATCACATGGCACGCCGTGGACTTTTGCAGATGGTAGGAAAGCGTAAGCGTTTACTTAAATACATCGCTGAAAAAGATAGCCAAGCATATCTTGAGCTCATTAAAAAGCTCGGTATCCGTCGCTAATTCATTAGAAGCTGGACAGTATACACCACATATGGTGTATACAATCTAGAAGCTACATGTCTAGGCACGTTTCCATCGAGGTATTTCACGGTAACGTACTATAATAAGAAGTACCGATAAACCATAAGCACGTACTCGTCGTATCGACACAGCTATACTTCGTATATCTGAATCGAGACGACGAGCAGAAAGGATAATCCTGCATGAGTACTATTAATCCGTTCGGCAAAGACATCATCAGTGTTAGCACTGAATTTTGTGGTCGTACATTAACCCTAGAAGTCGGGCGCGTTGGCTTTCGTAGTAGCGCCAGCGTAATTGTTAAGTACGGCGAGACTGTCGTGCTTGGCACCGCTATGGTCGGTTCAAAAGAGCTTGAAGGCTTTGATTACTTTCCGCTCAGTATCGACTATGAGGAAAAAATGTATGCAGCTGGTAAAATCAGCGGCAGCCGTTTTATTAAAAGAGAAGGGCGCCCAAGTGACGACGCCATTTTAATCGGTCGTTTAATTGATCGTCCAATTCGTCCGCTATGGCCAAAAGGTTACCGACGAGAAGTTCAGGGTGTTGCAACAGTTCTAAGTATGGATCCAGAGTTCCGTCCTGACATGGTAGCGATGGTCGCCATGAGCACGGCATTTATGCTAACCGGAGCACCGTTTGACGGCCCTGTGGCAGGTTTGCGTATTGGTATGGATGAACACGGCAGCTTTAAAGCGTTTATGAAGCCAGAAGAGCTTCATAACGGTAAGCTAGACCTTGTTGTCGCTGGTACCGCCGACGGAATTATGATGGTTGAGGCTGGCGCTAACGAAGTTACCGAGGAACAGGTTGCTGATGCACTCGGCTTTGCGTATGAAGAGATTCAGCCAGCTATTGATCTGCAAAATGAACTTATTGAAAAACTAGGTATTGAACGACAAGAGTTCACCGTATTATTACCTGATACAAGCATCCAAGAACGTGTTGATGCATGGGTAGACGGCAAGCTTGGCGAAGTACTCCGTAAACCATATCCAGAACGCAACGAAATGGTTCGTGACCTTCGTGACGAGATGGAAGTCTACTTTGCTGCAGAAATTGGTGAAGAATTTGCCGATGTGCGGCGCGAGTACGATGATGCGTTTACGTCAGCGCTCCATAAAGATGTTCGAAAAGGAATCATCGAAGCCGGCATCCGCCCAGATGGTCGTGGCACAACTGAAATTCGCACTTTATCAAGTGAGACTGGTATTTTGCCGCGGACACATGGTTCAAGTTTATTTACTCGTGGTATGACACAGGCACTTAACGTAGTAACCTTGGCGCCACTCAGCTATGCGCAGCTCGTAGATACAATGGAACGAGAAACTGAGCGTCGTTACATGCACCACTACAATGCTCCTGGTTATACGGTTGGGGAAGTGAAACGTCTTGGTAGCCCTGGTCGCCGAGAAATTGGTCATGGATACCTTGCAGAACGTGCGGTTGAGCCAGTATTACCAACTGAAGCTGAGTTCCCGTATGCAATTCGTTCAGTTACCGAAATTATGAGCCAGAATGGTAGCACTAGTATGGCGGCTACTTGTTCGGCAGTTCTAGCGCTTATGGATGCAGGTGTTCCACTCAAAGCTCCAGTAAGCGGTATTGCAATGGGCCTCATGATGGACGGTACTCGACCAGTTATTTTGAGTGACATTGCGGATGCCGAAGACTTTGCTGGCGATATGGACTTTAAGGTTACTGGTACTGCAAAGGGTATTACTGCCTTGCAGATGGATATGAAAGTTCACGGTTTACCTGTTGATGTGCTTAAAGAAGCGCTAATGCAAGGTAAATCAGGTCGAGCACATATTCTTGAGCACATGCTAACTACCATTGGTCGCCCTAATGAAGAACTTAGTCCATACGCTCCACGCGTCGAATCAATCACTATTAACCCAGATAAGATTCGCGACGTTATTGGTAAGGGTGGTGAAATGATCAATAAGATTATTGCGGATACCGGTGCTGAAATTGATATTAAAGATGATGGTACGGTAATGATTGCCAGCCCTGACAAGCGCAGCATTGATGGAGCAATTCAGTGGATCAGACAAATTACTGACGACCCAGAAGTAGGGAAGATCTACGAAAATTGCCGTGTTGTTAGCACGCTCGATTTTGGAGCGTTTGTAGAAATTTTGCCTGGTAAAGAAGGATTAGTGCACATTAGTGAACTTAGCGAAGACCGCGTTGAAAAGACAACTGATGTTGTTAAAGAAGGCGATAAAGTTACTGTTAAGCTCGTTGCGATTGATGATCGCGGTCGTTTGCAGTTAAGTATCAAAGCAGCCAAGCGAGATCAGAAAGACTAATTAATGAATAAGGTGCATGAATTTCACAAGACCAAGCAAGGTTACCTTGTCTTTGGTTTGGTGGAACTTATTGCGGTGTATTTTGTAGGTTCAGTCGCGCTTGATACCGCGAATATGTTTATCTACGCACTGACCGTTATTCTATTTATCGGAGCGGTCGTAAACCTTGTGAATGCAATGAGGTTGCAACTTAAAAAATGAGCGATACGTTGGCCGCACTCGACCAGCTTAAGGCAGATATTCTAAAAGCGAATACCTGTCCAGAGTTGGCCGAGACGGCCACACAACTCGTAATGGGGCATGGCAACTCTAACGCCGACATTGTCTTTATTGGCGAAGCGCCTGGCAAAAACGAAGATCTTCAAGGTATTCCATTTGTTGGGGCAGCGGGTAAGTTTCTTGATGAGATGCTTGCCGAAGCCAAACTTGTCAGGAGTGACATCTATATTACGAACATTGTGAAGTACCGTCCGCCAAGCAATCGTGACCCGAAACCGGAAGAAAAGCGTGCTTTTTGGCCGTTTTTGGTCCGCGAATTGCAGATCATCAAGCCTAAGCTAATTGTGACCCTTGGTCGCCATAGCATGGAGTATTTTTTGCCCAATGCTAAGATTAGCCTAGCCCATGGCCAGCCTAAACGAGTCGTCTTTGGCGACACAAAACTGGTCATCATGCCGTTGTATCATCCGGCAGCAGCAATTTATAACAGGGATCTCAAGCAGACTCTGCTAGACGATTTTGCTGGCGTGCCATCAGTGATGACGCAGCTAAAGACCGCATAGCGGAACAATCACCAGACTAAGATAGATTAAATAATTATGAAATCTCAGTTTATTAACAAACTATATTCGATTGAAAACTATTAATAACATAACCGAAGGAGTATCAACCAATGGTACACAATCCTAAACCAAAACCGCCAAAGCAAAATAACAATAACAACGGCGGAAATCAGAAATCAAATAACGGCCCAAGTCGAGCTAGCCGCGGTGCGGCAATTCGCGCTCAGAAGCGTGCCAACGAAGACGCACAGCGTATTGCAAGCCAGTACCTTACGGCTGAAAGTGTTGTAAGCACTGACAAAAACGTACGAGCTAACTTTATAGATGATAGCCCACGCCTTAAGATTATTGGTTTAGGTGGTTTTGACGGTGGCGGTTCAAAGAATACTATTCTTGTTGAGTACAAAAATGACGTCGTTATTATGGACTGCGGTTCTGACTTAGGTGTTGATCTGCCTGGTATTAACTACGGTATCGCTGATATGGCATACCTAGAGTCTGTGAAGCACAAGTTAAAAGGTTACATTATTACGCACGGACACCTTGACCACATTGGTGGTTTGCCTCATATCTTGCCACTATTTCCGGCGCCAGTTTACGGCAGTCGATTTAGTGTAGGTCGTGTCGAAGAAATTTTTGAAAACTTTGGTTTACCTATGCCAGAAGGCTTTGAGCTCAAAACCGTTATCATGAACGAAAATACTCATGAACGACTCAAGATTGGCGAATTCTTCCTCGAGTTTGTACGCGTAACGCACTCAATCCCTGGTAGTACCTGTATTGTCCTTGATACTCCAGTTGGACGTATTATTAACACTGGTGACTTCCGTTTAGACCCAAACCCACTTGATCATGAGCGTACCGATACAGAGCGTCTTATTGAACTAGGCAACGAAGGAGTTCTGGCGCTTCTATCGGAGAGTACTACAACTGAACGTCCTGGACGAACTCCAAGTGAGTCAACCATTGAACAAACCTTTATCGACATTATGGATAACGCACCAGGTCGTATTTTTGTAGGTCTGTTTAGTACCAACATGAACCGTGTACAAATGATTATCAATGCCGCAGTACACCATAACAAAAAGATCGTTATGGATGGTCGTTCAATGGTGAGTACACTTGAAATGGCCGTGCGCAATGGTTTTGTTCGCATACCAAAAGGTACCTTTGTACCGATTGCAAATATTGGTGGCATGAAAGACGAAGACCTTGTTATTGTCTGTACTGGTTCGCAGGGTGAGCCAAGCTCAGCCTTGCAACGTATGAGTAACGGTGAGCACCGTCACGTTAAGCTTAAAGAACAGGACACAGTGATTCTGTCGAGCACGCCAATCCCATATTCTGGTAACGACGCGAAAGTACGCTCAATGGTAGATGATCTGCACCGCAAAAATGTTCATGTCTTCCAGCACATTAATCGTGAGCTAGATGGGCATGGTCCGTTGCACGTTTCAGGTCACGCTAGCGTTGACGAATACAAAGATATGATTAGCATGACTAAGCCAAAATTCTTCGTACCGGTTATGGGTGACTACACTTCAAAGCGTCAACATATCGAGATCGCGGTTGAAGAGGGGATACCTCGTAAG
The DNA here is from genome assembly GCA_023263015.1 of Candidatus Saccharimonadia bacterium. GTDB lineage: Bacteria > Patescibacteriota > Saccharimonadia > Saccharimonadales > 2-12-FULL-41-12 > JALQXV01. The sequence goes on along the minus strand of JALQXV010000087.1, from coordinate 26,148 downwards.
AATACGGTTAACGCCGATAACGGTGATATTATTGCCTTTACCCCTGACAAGATGGAGATCATTGGTAAAGTTCCTCACGGCACAATTCTAGTTGACCAAACTGGTGCCACAGTTAGTAACGTAGTTGTTAAAGATCGTTTAATGCTTAGCAACGAAGGTCTTGTGGCAGTTGTGCTAACTGTTGATAAGCGTTCAGGCCAGCTCATGACAAGCCCCGACATTATTAGCCGTGGTTTCATTTACATGAAAGATCAGGAAGAGCTTATGGGCTTATTCCGTGCAGAACTTAAACGTGCCGTTGCGCAACGCTTTAAGCGTGTTGAACTTGATCGTTTTAAAGTCGAACTCAAAGAACACGTTACGCATTTCTTGTACGAAAAGACTGGCCGTGCCCCAATTGTTATCCCTGTTGTTAACGTTGTTGGCGGCGGAAAATCTGGCGGAAATAATGGCGGTCAAAAGAATAATAATCAGCAGCCTAAGCAAAAATCTCCAGAGCAAGAAGCTCAGGATATGCAAAAACGCTTTGCAAATATGCGCGCCAAACTTTTGAACCAAGATGCTCGCACGGACTAGCTTTTTAGATATCCAACTATAGTTAGCTATAATGATTACAATATGAAAACAGTAATCATTGGTAAAGGTGGCATGGGTAAATCGTTTGCCCGTACTGTTAGTGGCGCAGATATTTCGTACGTTGGCCGAGAGGGCGGAGAGACCGAACTTGCTGATGCGGACTGTATAGTTATTGCAACACCTCCGAGCAGTAGTGACGACATTATTAGGCGCCTCGATGGTCTAACGGATAAGCTGCTAGTTGTCTTGTGGTCTTATATGGGTCATGGCGCTAAGCTGACCTCGCTGAATTTACCAATTTTGTATGTACATCCAATGTACGGACCGGACATTACAACTCTAACGAGTCAGAATGTCATTATTGCTGGCGAAACAGAACACAAAATTGCTCAACATATTCGTAGCCGCTTTGAAAAGCTAGGGGCCAACATAACGCTATCAAACCCTAAAGAGCACGACGAACTCATGTCATTGATCCAGTGTTTGTCTCAATTCAATTCAATCGCTTTTAGCATGTCGTTGGAACAATCTGGATACAGCAGAGAACAGTTCTATAACTTTGCCTCAGTCACGTTCCGACTTAATCGTTACGCAATTGAGCGTATTATGAGCCAAAAGCCTGAGCTCTGGGCAGAGTTACAGTTTGAAAATGAACACTTTAAAACGGTTCTTGAACAACACCAAGCCAATACGAAACTATTAGCCGATGCCGTTCTTAATAAGGATGAAGAGTCATTCAAGCAAACCTTTAACAAGGCGGCTAACCTATGGCGCGTACCTGAAGCTATTGTGGCTAATCCGGTTAAGCAAGATGTCGTAAATAGTAGCCAGACAATCACCCTTGGCCCAGCGGGTACATATAGCGATCAAGCATCACGACAGTACTTAGCTGGTGACACACCAAGTTATGCTAAAACAATCCAAGAAGCATTATTAAATGTTGCCAATGGATCCGCAGAACAGGCCATTGTTCCATTTGAGAATTCAATTCAGGGAGTGGTTATTGAGACATTGGACACCTTGCATCAGCAAGCGCTTATTGTAACCGATGAACTAACGCTGGACATTCACCATAGTCTCTGTGGTCTGGAAGAAAGTATCGATCCAGCAACTATTAAAACGGTCTATTCACACCCGCAGGCACTTGGACAATCGCGACGATATTTACGTGAGCACTTCCCGCAAGCCGAGCTTGTGCCAACCACCAGTACTGCAGCCGCCATGCAAATTATTAGCGACCAAAAAGATATGCAAGCGCTTGCGATCGGACCTCAGTTTGCTGCTGATATGTATAAGCTAAAAACAATTGAACGAAGTATCGAAGATGAAGCCGGTAATCAGACCCGCTTTTTTGTCGTTGCCAAAGAACCTAAGGCAGTTGTGTTGCCATTTGTCTTCTTGGCATTAATGCCAAGTTCGGATCAACCTGGGTTACTGCATGATCTACTGACCATTTTTAAGCAGCACGGCATAAATCTTTCGCAAATCGAATCGCGCCCAAGTCGTGTAAAGCTTGGGTTGTACGTATTTTATATACGGCTCGACTTGCCGAGCAACGACCCAAGGAACGAAATAATTATCAAGCAAATCGAAGCGAATAAAATTGAAGTAATGAGGATGAGTTCATGAGTACATTAGACGAACACCGACAAGCAATCGACGTAATTGACGCGCAGATTATTGACCTGCTCGCAGCACGAAAAGCCGAGGTTGAAGGTGTTATTCGCTATAAAGCTGAACATAATATGGCACCGCTACAGCCAGCTAGATTCCAAGCGGTACTTGATAAATGTCGCCAACGAGCTACCGACAATAAGCTTGATCCAGACGTAGTCGAGGCAATTTGGCATACTATGCACCAGTATTTTCTAAAGCTAGAAGGGGAGGCCTTATCAAAATGAGCGACCAATTTTTACCGTTTGCGTACCTGCAAAATAAAGTTGTTCAATTCGAAGACGCGAACGTATCGGTCGCAACACACGCGCTGCATTATGGAACTGCCGCCTTTGCCGGCATGCGAGCGCAACCAGATGCTAAAAGCCCTAACCACATGGCATTGTTTCGTCCAGAGCTTCACTTTAAGCGTCTGAGCGAAAGTGCTAAGCTGCTAGGCGCTAATATTACAGAAGATGAAATTGCGAGCAAAGTTGCAGACTTTATTGCAGCTAACCCAAGCGATAAGCCGTACTACGTACGACCACTAGTGTATGCTTCGGAACTAGGCGTGGTACCAAAGCTACATGACGTTGCCTTTGACGTTTTAGTGTATGGAGTCTATATGGGTGACTACATGGCAAGCGATGGTATTACCTGCTGTATCGCGTCGTGGACTCGTAGTGAAGACAGGGCTATCCCGCTAAGAGGTAAAATTAGTGGAACGTACGTTAGTTCGGCGCTCGCCAAGTCCGAAGCCGTAAACCGCGGTTTTGACGAAGCGATATTTCTAAATAGCCGCGGCAAAGTTGCCGAAGGTAGCGCCATGAATATTTTCATGGTCAAAAACGGCGTACTCATAACGCCCCCAGTAACTGCCGACATTTTAGAGGGTATTACTCGTCGTAGTATTTTAGAGCTTGCTACCGAACTTAATATTCCTATCCAAGAACGTGAGATCGATCGTTCGGAGCTACTGCTGGCGAATGAAGCCTTTCTAACAGGTACCGCCGCTCGAATTGCGCCAATTAATACAATCGAACAATTCAATCTGCCAAAAGAACGCCCAGTAACTACAGCTCTCGCAGAAGCACTTAAGAACATTGTTGATCAGCATTCCGACCAGCATCAAGACTGGATAGTCCCGTTTAGCGCTCGCTCAGAATAAACTGCTTAATCTTTGCTCGTGTTCTAAAAAGGGGCCCCCATACGAGCAAGGGGAGTATCGTGAAGTGATTCGCAAGCTTAATAACAGATAACTCAGACTGGAGTTTATTCTTTTTAAGCCGTCTGTGCAGAGATATAGAATCAGCAACGAGCACCGTATGATCAATTGCGCCGTGAATAAGTAAAAATTTTGGCTGTCTTTTTGAGCTAGCAACGTAGGTGCGGGGGTCATGCTTTTTATCTTTAAAACTATCACCAAACACTTCACTCCAGTAACGTTCAGAAAGATTGCACGGAGCTGCAATGGCAATTACGCCATCTACTTCGTGGGTCATGGCGGCAATTAGGGCAGTGTGGCCGCCAGCTGAATGCCCCATGGCATAAATTTTGCGGTTGGGATACTGTGCGCGCACAAATTCAATTGCTCGCGTAGCATCATCTATAAAGCCTGGGAAAGTTTGCTTTGGAAAGCGAGGATAGCCCATGACAATAGCGTGTGCACCCAGTTTTTGCAGCATGTTGCCAACAAAGCGATACATTTCCTTATTTCCGGTAGTCCAGCTGCCACCGTGCCAGAACATAACTATCGGTCCATCATTGGGAAACTCATCGTATTTCATGTCCTCATGCGGGCCATAAGAAACGTCGTCTCGACGATCACGCCCGCCAGATAATTTATTTGGAATAGTTAGTATTCGTTCACTAAGTGTTTTGCGCATAGGTATTGTACAAGTCTAACAGATCGATGGTTGACTTTTGTAGTATTTTGTGCTACAATTTACTAAGATTAACCATAAACATAAAAACTACTGGTATAATACTAAAAACAATGGCAGCTAAAAGAAAAAAATCAAAAGCAAAAGCTAAGCGAGCAGTCGCTAAGCCAGTCGTCAAAGAGCGCTCAACTTTTTGGCCGATTACCGGCGCAATATTAATGATATTGTTAGCCATTTTCTTGTTGCTCGGCGGCTTTGGCACGGGTGGTAACTTGCCAGTCGGTATGTTTAACGGTGTGTATGATGCGCTCGGCTACGCGGCTTATCTATCGCCGGTAGCGCTCGTTTTCTTTGGTGTCTATAAGATTATTGGTGAAGATCGAAAGATCCCATTAGGCAAGGGCTTGAGTATGTTAGCATTTGTTGCTGCGGCCTCGGCCTTAATGCACACGCTGTTTGTAAAAATTGACCCAAACTTTGATACGGTTACTGGCGGTAATGGTGGGGCAGTTGGCGAAATAATCGGTGGAACAGTGCTTCAGGCGCTTGATAAGATTCCGGCCAGCTTACTGTTTGCAGTAGTTGCGCTACTCACGTTTATGCTGGCTTTTAATATTCCATTTAAGGTGTTAATAGCTCCATTTAAACGACCAGAACGTGAACCAGACACCGATCTCCAAACACTTAAGGATGAAAAGAAATTCAAAGTTAATGAAAGTGTGCCAACTGTTAGTCACGAGCCAGCAGCTGAACCGCCAAAACAGCCACTTCGATTGAGTAGTCTTAAAAACACTGCTCAGCGCATGGCACCAACCGAAAATCATCAGGCACTCACAATCCAGAGTGATCCAAACTGGGAATTCCCAAGCCTAAAGCTGCTTGATCAAAAGCAAGATAAAGCCGACGCCGGTGATGTTGAGGGTAATGCGCAGACAATCCAAGAGACGTTCAATAACTTTAATATTAATGTCGAGATGGAAGGGGCTAATGTTGGCCCACGTGTGACTCAGTACACGCTTAAACCACCGGCTGGCGCCAAGTTAACTAAGATCACTGCGCTATCGGATAACCTAGCACTTGATCTGGCGGCACATGCAATTCGTATTGAAGCGCCAATCCCAGGCAAACGCTTAGTGGGTATTGAAGTACCTAATATTAAGCCAGCCACTGTACGTATGAGCGGCATACTATCTTCTCGTGAATGGTCGGGAGGTAAAAGCCCGCTAACATTTGCAATTGGCCGTGATATTGCTGGTCAGCCGATTGTTGGTGATCTTGCTAAAATGCCCCACTTGCTAGTAGCTGGTCAGACTGGTTCTGGTAAGTCGGTTATGATTAACGATATCTTGACGAGCTTGCTCTATCGTAACTCACCAGCCGACCTCAAGTTGATCCTAGTTGATCCAAAGCAGGTTGAGCTTGCTCCTTACAATGACCTGCCGCATTTGTTAACACCTGTTATCAACGAGCCAGAGAAGTGTATATCGGCTTTGAAGTGGGCAGTAGCAGAAATGGAACGCCGTTTGCGTACCATGGCCGAAGTAAATAAGCGCAATATTGCCGAGTATAACGATCTTAAAAAAGAAGAGGGTATGCCGTACATCGTGATTGTGATTGATGAGTTAGCCGATCTTATGATGATGGCTGCTCGCGACGTTGAAGCGTTAATTGTACGTTTGGCACAAAAGGCTCGTGCCGCCGGTATTCACTTGGTGCTCGCCACCCAGCGTCCGTCAGTAGATGTTATTACTGGTTTAATCAAGGCTAACGTACCGGCTCGAATCGCCTTTACAGTAGCGAGCCAAGTCGACTCACGTACTATCATTGATCAGGTTGGCGCCGAAAAATTACTTGGTCGGGGTGACATGCTACTACTAACAAGCGATATGCCTAAGCCAAAACGTGTTCAGGCAGCCTTTATATCTGATGATGAAACTGTTAAGGTTGTCGACTTCATTAAAGATCAGAAGCCACCGATGTATGACGACGAAGTTGTTAGTCAGCCTGTCCAGTTGAATGGCAAGGGTGGGGTCGTGATGGATATGGGCAACGGCGGTGAAGCCGAAGATGATATGTGGCGTGACGCAGTACGTGTCGTTATTGAGGGGCGTAAAGCGAGTACAAGCTTGCTCCAGCGCCGCCTGCGCGTGGGTTACGCTCGTGCAGCTCGCTTAATCGAGTCAATGGAAGAGCAGGGTATTGTTGGGCCAGCAGATGGTTCTCGACCACGCGACGTGCTTGTAAATAGCATGGACGATGTGTTTGGCAGTCCTCAGGTTGGAGTAGCGCCAGACGGCGACGTTTACGACGACATGGCGGATGAAGAAAATCCGCGGGATAACTACCTAGCTCGCTAGCCTAGGCTTGGGGATCCCACTCTTCGTGGACAATTGGTTTTGGAGTCGTGTCTACTGGTGGCTTTTCAGGGATTTCAGGGTAGTGTTCGCCATCAAGGTAAATTGCATCAAGTTCTGCGGCAGGACGGATGCTTCCTGGGTATCGTTCGTGATCAATTTCGCTCATTGAACGATAGTACGAGAATACTGCCACTAACGCAAGCATAAGGTTGTTATAACTACATCTTAAAATACTTGAGTCTGTTGCGTATTGTTCTTATAGTTAGTTTTAGATAACCAAAACAGAGATATAGGCGTAGTGGAACACGAACTGTTAAAAGCTCCAAGTTGCGAAGTTACCGGACTCCCATTACCTATCTTGCCCAACGAGCCCCGCGGCTCGTTGTTTTATTTTAATAGGGGTATAGATAATCGAGTAGACGCCCATCATGCCTTTCATCCAAAGAACCATTTGTTGCTCGGCGGTGTATCTGGACTAGCAGTACGAAATAGTCGTATACAGATGGTTAACCGTACACTTCATGATAATTATCACCGACTGTTTGAGGGGCCAGAGCTACCAATGCTTAATTCAGATTGCTTTAGGCAAACAGTTTTGGCAGCAGCAGGAGTAGTTCCACAACAAGCCGTAGATGTAGCCAGCTTTGGGGGCTATAGAGTAGTCGATTTATCTTCGTCAGACTACTCAAAACTTACAAGACCGACAGTAACCAAAATTGATAAACATCGATACCTTGGTGACTTTATAGCTGACTATGCCGCAACCAAGAACGTTGAAGACTATATAGATAACTCATTGATTGACGAATTCCTTGATAGCAAAACTCAACCGGATAAAAAGATTTCTTTGGCACGATTTATGCTAGGGGTTGCCTTGGACATATCGCTTGAGCCGCTCGACGCTCATTACAGAGAACTTAAAAAGGACGGCTATGTACGTCCGGATATACATGTAACGATGCGTCACGTTACTAAACGCTTTGTAAGGGTAAATTCAAATTCATTGCATCATTTTAAAGCCACTGTTGAACAAAGGCTACTTGCTGCCTAAAGAGCATTGTTCGCCGCCCCTTGACTAACAGGGGTGAATTTAGTAAAATATACGTACTATCAACTCAGCTTGCAGCCGCCAATGAGCGTGCAGGCGTTAACCAAAGGAGTTTCATACATGAATGTATATGAAATTGCAGTGTTGTTTCACCCAGATCTAGAAATTGATCTGAGTAAGCCACAGGCCAAAGTCGAGAAGATCATCTCTGATAACGGCGGTAAAATTACTAAAACTGACAACTGGGGCAAGAAGAAGCTAGCATACCCAATTGCTAAGCAAGAACAAGCCGTGTATGTATTTTACACAGTTGAAATGCCAGGTGAAGGTGTTAAAAAAGTTGAAGCAACCTTTAACATTACCGACGAAATTATTCGTTACCTAATTACACGCCCAGACCTTAAGGCAATCGCCAAGGCAGAAGCGCTTAAAGCTGAAAAAGCTGAAAAGGCGCAGGCCCGCGGCGAAAAAGCTGACGACACAAAAACCGAAACTACTGAAAACGAATAATTCTTACACTCTATTAAGAATTATTTAACCTTCCGTTTGTACAGTTGAGGGTACAATAGATGTAACAACCAGAAGAGGAGCAGCCAGATGGCCCGAAGTTTCAACCAAGTAACATTAATGGGTAACCTAACCCGAGATCCTGATCTCCGCCAAATTCCAAGTGGTCAAAGTGTATGTAGCTTTAGTCTTGCGCTTAACCGTTCTTATAAAGATAAAGATGGTAACTGGTCGGAAGCTACCGACTTTGTCGACGTAGTAGCGTGGGGTCCTCTCGGTGAACGAGTTGCCCAATACTTAACTAAGGGTCGTCCAGTGCTCGTCAGTGGTCGTTTGCAGAGCCGTCAGTGGGAACAAGATGGTAATAAGCGCAGCAAGCTCGAAGTAGTTGCCAGCGATGTAACATTCTTAGGCGGTCGTGGCGAAGGTGGAGATAACGGTGGTTCAGAACCAGCGCCTCAATCTAACCAAAAAACTAACAAAGACGTCGTTATCGAAGATATCGGCGACGAACCAATTAATTTAGACGATATTCCATTCTAGTAGGAGATATATAATGGCAAAGATTTTTAAACACAAGACAGATGTACCGTATTTTGACTACAAGGATTTCAAAACCTTGCAGCGCTACGTAAATCAGTATGGTCAGATCGAAACTCGTAAGAAAACCGGTCTTACTGAAAGTCAGCAACGACGTTTAAGTGTTGCTATCAAGCGTGCTCGTCACCTTGCGATGCTTCCATTCGTTGCATCTAACTAAGTAACACGTAAAGGGGCCTCTATGGATCATTTTTATAAAGATATACTTCGTTTTCAAATCGATGTTAAGCAATGTATTGATGATCGTAACAGCCCGATCGCGCGTAAACTAACCGATGAAGTACAGCGCCTCGAAGACGCTGTACAGGTTAAAAAGAACCCAAATAGCATTGAGGATATTGTTAAGCGTGTCCAATCAATTCTAGAAGAAGCAGGCCATCACGAAGTGATGAGTCATAACGATGTACATAGTTTAGAGCATCGCTGTGAACACTTTGTCCAAGAACTAAGAAAGATGTAACCGAAAGGAACAAGAATGGCGCTAGGCGTAACAGATCTTAAAAAAGGCACAATTTTTGAATGGGAAGGTACTCCGTATCGTGTCCTTGAGTACGGCCAGAAAGTAATGGGTCGCGGTGGTTCAATTGTGAACGTTAAGATCAAAAGCCTACTTGACAGCAAAGTTCTTGATAAAACCTTTAAAGGCAACGAACAGCTGCAACCAGCCGATGTGAGCAATAGTAATGCTCAGTATTTGTACAACGATGGTACAACGTACTTTTTCATGGACGATGAGAGCTTTGAGCAGCACGAAATTGCCGAAGAGATTGTGGGCGATCAAGCACGTTTCTTAAAAGAAGGGGATCGCGTGCAGACCCAAAGTTTTAACGGGCAAGTTATCAATGTTGAGCTGCCTAAAAACGTATACCTTGAAGTTACCTATGCGGAAGATGCCGTTAAGGGCGACACTAGCTCGGCTATTACAAAAGACGCAACACTTGAAACGGGCGTAACAGTTAAAGTGCCAGCTTTTATTAAGACTGGTGATGTGATTAGCGTAGATACCGCCACTGGTGCTTACCGCGAACGCAAGAAAGATTAGCATGCGACTAGACCAAGCGTTACTAGCTCAAGGCGTGGTGCCGACTCGCAGCCAAGCCGAGAGTTTCATACGCATGGGAGCAGTAACTGTCAATAAACGGGTTATATCTAAGCCTGGCTATTCGGTTCGTGAGTCGGACATCATTTCTTTTAACGCCAAAGAGCAGTATGTGTCTCGGGCAGGGTTAAAACTAGCTTCGATTGCTAAAACGTTTGATCTAAATTTTAAAGATACTGTTGTGTTTGATGTTGGCAGTAGTACCGGCGGTTTTACCGATTATGCGCTACAGCATAAGGCTAAAAAGGTGATTGCAGTTGATGTAGGCACCAATCAGCTACACCCAACTCTTCGAGTTAATGAGCGAGTTGAACTGCACGAGCAAACAGACGTAAGAGATATGAAAAAGTTGAGTGCAGTTCCTGACTATGTGGTTATTGATGTTTCATTTATTTCGCTTCGTGAAATCTTGCCGCATGTTGCGCGTTTGTCGGCACGCCAAACTAAGATTATTGCAATGGTGAAACCGCAGTTCGAGGCAATAAAAACGAATGTAAAACACAAGGGTGTAATCAAAAACGAAAAGATTCGCCGTGAAATTTTGCAGTCGTTTGAGGCTTGGTCTAAGGATCTTTTTAAAATTCAGAATAAAGCCGATAGCCAGGTAATTGGCGAAAAGGGCAACAAAGAACGTTTTTACTTGCTTACTGTTTTGCCTAAATAGCCAGTGACTACATTTTTTGGTACTGTGGAAAACTTGTTATTAATCCAGTGCGTAGCTCATGTTATTTGCTGGCTAGAAAGTAGTAATAACAGGGGTAATATACTGCTTAATTTGTGTGTTCACTGACGGTAGTATGAGCACATAACTTTCGCCACTTCATTGTTTAAAAAAGCATTTGCATGATAGGAAAACAGTGTGTTACATTCGGGGTAGTTATTTGTACGTTTAGAAGGCAGTGACTAGGTGAAGGGCAGACAAAAATAGTCTGCGTGTTTTTCGGTTGTTGCAAAGTGCGTCGGTAACACAAAAATAAAAATCTCTTAAAAACTAAATACAATACAAACGTTAAAAAGCTAAAAGTTAAAAATCAGTCGAAAATAAAATGACTGGTCCAAAACCAAAGCTATAACAAAAAGAGATACAAAGTGAAAATCAAACGACCGTCTTTTAGACGCGAAAAACGAGTATACTACTTTGACCACCGCAATGGTGTGTTAGAGAATAAGCGAACATCACGCCTTCGAGCTTTGACTTCTAGCTTGATGGCTTTATTTATTGTCGGTGGAGCCGGTGCGCTCACCATGCATGTTTTAGAACAGCGTCAGTCGACGGCTCAAACGCCGACGCTGCAGCGCCAATCTGCGCCGATTAGCACGACTCAGAAATCAAGTGAAGAAGACAAACTTAAAGACGTAACATTAAAGGCTCGCGAAGACGAGCAACTTGCTAAAGACGTTAAGAGCAAACTAAAGAATATTCCAGGCGGACAGAAGTGGTCAGTCTATATTCGTGACTTAAAGTCTGATCGCATGGCGAGCATTAATGCCGATGCGCAGCTAACGGCTCCTGGCTTAAGTAATCTTTTCTTGGCAATTCCACTCGAGGCCAAGTCGCCTTCAAAGAATTGGTCATATAAGTATGGCAAAACGACATTAGCTAACTGTGTTGAGTCTGTCGTAAGTGCTAAGGACACAAACTGCCTTCCAACGCTTAAAGGCGCTTCGGATATGAAGAATGCTAATAATTTGATTGCAAACCAAGGCTTTAAGAAAACTCAGTACACAGACAAAGAACAGAGTACTTCTGCTCGTGATGCGGGCGATCTATTGTTCCGCCTTCAAAATGGTCAGGTATTAAGCGATAAAGCTCGACGCGTTGTCTTTGATGGCTTGTATCGTCAAAAGATGCGCGAAGGTGTACCCAAGTCTTGCGGTGCTACATGTTTAGTAGCTAACATCGCAACCGAATCGGGCAATATTCGCCAAGATGCAGCAATTGTGACTGATGGTGACACTAAATATGTCGTAGTTATCATGACAAATGGTGGTAGCTGGAGCCAGATTGCTGGGCTAGCTGGTGATATCCATAAAGAGATGAAGCCATAAGCTACTAACCAGCTCCTATATAAAAAACACCCAGAGCGTATCAGCTGGGTGTTTTTTGTTATTAACTACGAAGCTTATAGCCGCGCTTGAACAGATGGTAGTTAACTGCAAAGAGCGCTAAGGCAAAAGCGCCAATCACGCTTAGGCTGATTGCAACGTTTACGTCGGCTGTACCGAGCATTGAATAGCGAACGGTGTTAATCATGTAATAGATTGGATTGAACTGCGTTAACACTTGGAACGTGTGCGGTAGTAGCGATGCGGAATAGAACACGCCACCCAAGAAAATAAGCGGCTGCAAGATGAATGTTTGATACAAGCTAAGATCATCAAACTTTTCAGCTCGTAAACCGACTAGCACACCGGCCATCGCAAAGAATAGACCGATTAATATAAAACTAAGAGCAAATAAGAATGGATGCGCCATTGGCAAGTCATGGATTAGAAGTAGGGCGGTTACATAGGTAATACCAGTGATCACTAGCGCGCGCACAAAACCGCCGAGTCCGTATGCAAGTAGTAGTTGCGTATTGGAAACTGGCGAAGCTAGCTGGTCGTCAATTGAGCGCTGCAATTTTTGCTGCATGATAGATGACGCGTTGTTCGAGAAGATGTTAATAGCAAAGCTCATCATTAATAAGCCAGGGATAATAAATACGATGTAGCGGTGGCCGTCGAGCTGGTCGATTCGACTACCGAGTGATGCTCCAAATACACTGATATATAGATAAGTTTCTAATACTGGCCCAAGAATTGTTTGGCGTTTAATGCCCCAGAAACGTGTTAGCTCACGGCGCAAGACTGTCCAGAAAGGGAGTAGACCGTAGGGCATTACTTTTTACCTGCCTTAATAGCTTTTTCGTCACGACCAATTAATGCTAAGTAAACACCTTCGAGGTCTTTTTGCTTGTAATGTTTTTTAAGCTCTGCGCTGGTACCGGTTTTAATGATTTGGCCATGGTTAATTAGCGCAAGGTTGTCGCAAAGTTGCTCGGCTTCTTCGATATAGTGGGTGGTAAGTAAGATTGTTGTCTTGTCTTTTTTATTAACGTTTTGCATGTATTTCCAGAGGTCTAAACGTAATTCAACATCAACACCAGCGGTCGGTTCATCAAGGATCAGCATCTTTGGCTTGTGCATGAGCGCACGGGCTAAAACGACTCGGCGCTTCATACCACCCGAAAGTTGCATGGCACGAGATTCACGCTTTTCCGTAAGAGAAAAGGCTTCGAGTAGTTCGTCGGTTCGTTCACGACGTTCTTTTTTTGGCATGCCGTAGTAACCACCGTGATAGTCAAGCGTTTCTTCTACGGTTAGGAACCAGTCAAGGTTTACATCTTGAGGAGCAAGCCCAACTAATGAGCGGGCAGCACGGTAATCTTTAACGATATCGTGACCAAAAACTTCGGCTTTTCCGCCGGTGGGCATGGCAAGCCCCATGATGCAGTGGATTAGGGTTGATTTACCGGCGCCGTTTGGGCCAAGTAGACCAAAGAAAGAACCTTCAGGAATATCTAAACTGATTCCCTTAAGTGCTTGTGTCCCAGATGCATACGTTTTCTCTAATTTATCAACGTGTAGTGCAGACATTAGTGAGTAGCATAGCGTGGGATACTTGATAATGTCAAGTATTTATCTGAACTAATATCTAATCTCTTTGAGCGTGTCCAGTGAGTCCTGAACAAGTGTGACTCGTACCTTGGTTTGCCCCTGAGCAAGTTCTTGTAGAGACATTAATTCTTGGGGCAGGCCATCATGCAAAAGTTTAGTATCATCATTAATTTTAAAGATGCCGCGGTCACTTGTGCCGCCGCCTTCTACTAGGGTAATAGTACCGGCACAGGTGTTAACGCCGTTGTTTCCGGTACATGCAACATTTGAAGCAACTAGATCAAATTCTAATGCGTTTATATTAAAGTCAGATTCTGGAGTGACGGATTGTTGTTCACTAGGAGCAAGCGGAGCTTGCGCTGATTGTCCAGCTTGTTCAGTTTTGGGCTTAGGATTGCTTCCAAGCTGGAACAGAGCAAATCCAGCTACGGTAAGAACAAACAGTGAAACCACAATAAGGGCTAGTTTGGTATGAGTCATAAATTAAGTATACGGTTAATTGCTGAGCTAACGCTGTACGAAATAGTACGGTTATTTAGAGACGTTAAACCTAAACTCCACCACATCGTCTGGTTGCATAATGTAGTCTTTACCCTCTGTGCGCATTTTTCCGGCGGCTTTAGCAGCAGTTTCGGAGCCAGCCGCAATAAGATCGTTATAGTCGACAACAGATGCCGCAATAAAGCCTTTTTCAAAATCGCCATGAATAACACCAGCTGCTTGAGGCGCGGTTGCCCCGCGGCGAACCGTCCAGGCACGAACTTCTTTTTCGCCAGCTGTAAGGTAGCTCTGAAGACCAAGGATATCGTAGGCATTATGGATCACTTGGACGAGGCCAGACTCGGTGACACCGTAACTTTCGAGCAACTCAGCTGAGTCCTCGCTGGGTAGTTCGCGTAGTTCATTTTCGAGCTTGGCGCTGACAAATAAGGCACGGGCGGGGGCTACGAGTTGGGCTAATTCGTCTTTTTTAGATTGGTCTGCGAGCACATCGTCGTCGACGTTGAACAGATACATAATCGGCTTTAGAGTCAATAATTGTAACTCTTGGCGAAGCCAGTCGGACAATTTGTGTTCAGCTATTTCTGGCACTGCGTGAAGTGGCGTGTCTTTGTCGAGAGTTTCTTTAACGAGCTGCAAAAAATCGGCTTCTGGTTTTAACTTTGGGTTGGCCCTAGATTCTTTGGCCATGCGAGGCAAACGCTTTTCGACCGTTTGCAGATCGGCTAAAACTAGCTCAGTGTTAATTACGTCGATGTCTTTAAGTGGGTCAGGCGTGTCATCTACGTGCAGTACGTTGCTGTCAGAAAAGGCGCGCACGACTTGGCAAACTGCATTACAGCTGCGAATGTGGCTCAAAAACTGGTTACCCAGTCCTTCGCCTTGGCTAGCACCTTTAACAAGCCCAGCGACATCTACAAAAGTCACAGTGGCAGGCACTACTTTATTACAGTTGTATAGTTCGGCTAGTTTATCTAAACGAAAGTCGGGGATCGGTACGATGCCAGTGTTTGGCTCGATTGTGGCAAACGGGTAGTTTGCAGCCAAAATATTGTTGTTTGTTAGGGCGTTGAATAGGGTTGATTTACCAACATTTGGCAAACCAACGATAGCAATAGATAGACTCATATGGGTCTATTGTAACAGAGGTAGCCACTATGTCATAATGGGGTGATTAACCGGAGGGACGACCATCATGAAAATCGCAGTAGCAGGACTTGGACGAATGGGCATGCAAATTGCTCGAAAACTAGCCGAAGGTGGCCACGATGTAATTGCTCATAACCGTAGCTCAGAAAAAGTTGATCAAGCAGTGACTTACGGCGCCACTGCCGCCTACGAAAAACAGCATGTTGTATCGGCCTTTGAAGGTGAACAAGTAGTACTGTGGGTTATGGTTCCAGCCGAGACGATTGATGATCAGCTTGAAGAGTGGCTAGCCATACTACCTCAGGGCAGCATCATTATCGACGGT
Source organism: Candidatus Saccharimonadia bacterium (assembly GCA_023263015.1). Taxonomy (GTDB): domain Bacteria; phylum Patescibacteriota; class Saccharimonadia; order Saccharimonadales; family 2-12-FULL-41-12; genus JALQXV01. The sequence goes on along the minus strand of JALQXV010000087.1, from coordinate 10,790 downwards.
GGCAACTCCGATTTTAGGCTTACTCAACAGCGTGCCAAAAAAGTTGAAGCAGCAGGTTCAACCTTGCTCGATTCTGGTACAAGCGGCGGTGTATGGGGTTACCAAAACGGATTCTCAATGATGATTGGCGGCGGAGAACTAGTTTTTGACCAGCTTAAGCCAGCTTTTGAAACGTTGGCAGCTCCTACTGGCGCTTACCAGCATTTTGGCCCCTCAGGCTCTGGTCATTACGTAAAAATGGTTCATAACGCCATTGAATACGGCATGATGGAATCACTTGCCGAAGGCTATCGTATGCTCAAAGAAGGTCCCTACGAAGGGTTAGACCTAGCCGCCGCCGGAGAAGTTTGGCAGCACCGCAGTGTCGTTACTTCATGGCTCAACGAACTAACCCGTGATGCAATTCGTGAAAACCCAACACTAGAGGGGATCGACGGTTTTGTGGCCGAGTCTGGTGAAGCTCGCTGGACCATTGAAGTTGCTAAAGAGAAGGGCATACCATTACCAGCGATTGAAGCTTCTTTTGACGTACGTTTGGCTTCACAGAAGGGCGATGTTAATTTTGCGACTAAGCTTTTAGCGGCAATGCGCAATAAGTTCGGTGGACACGAACTAAACAAATAGACTGTTAAATAATTCACAGCATTCTTTGCGTAAGCATGATGATACACTTATGCTATGCGCTACTTTAAAGACCGCGCCGAAGCAGGCATGCTACTTGCCGAACAGATGACTGACTACCAGCGTCTAAATTGTGCGGTCTTAGCAATTGGAGAAGGTGGAGCGGCCGTAGGGGCCGAGATTGCCAAGAAAATCCACGCTTCTTTATACATGCTCACTGTTGAGCACCTGACTCTACCTCGAGAATTAGTGCCCCTAGCTTCTATGAGCTCAGCAGGCACTTTTACGTATAATCACGCCATGTCTGCGGCGGATCTAGAAGTAGTGTCGGTTGAATCTCGTACTGTTATTGATCAGCTCCGACTCGAAACCTTCCAAAAACTAAACCGAATCATCAGTAAAGACGGTGTGATTGATAAGAATCTACTCAAGCGCCATGTAGTTATTGTAGTGTCGGATGGCATTGCGAATGGCTTGTCGCTTGATGTAGCGGCAGACTTTTTAAAGCCGGTGCTTACTAAGGAGTTAATTATAGCCACTCCGCTTTGTTCTGAGGATGTAATGGAGCGGGTAAGAAGCCTATCTTCCAACTTCCTATGTCTCAATATGATCGAATCAGACTTTCCAATTACGCACTATTACGATGAAAATACCTTGCCTGACCATGATGAAGTTGTTGAGCAAATGAAGAATATATCTCTGTCGTGGTAGATATTATGTAACAATTACGAAAAATTGACAAAACACTAGTTCTTTGGTATAATGCGAATTGACAATATTAGGAGATCATGAGATGAATGAACGAGACTTTTCCCACGAAGCTGTTCTGACTCAAGGGCAAGACTTAAGTGTAGCACATTTAGGCGATGCCGCAACAGCCGAACGCGGACTTTTTGCCGGATTGGCAGAAAATAGATTATTTGTAGCAGCGTCTGCACTTGGTGCAACGCTTGCAGCAACAGCAGCAATCGGTGTATCAAAAGCGAATGCCGCACCAGCTAAGGTAGTAGAATCAAGTGCAACTAACCTATATATAGATGATCTGACGCCTGCAGTACGAGCCGCTCAGGTAGGCGATCCTGTAACAACTGACCAGTTTGGCGCTAAGGTGATTAATTCTATCCCTGGTGTAAGCACAGATGTAACGCAAAAAGTTGAATCAGCCCAACAGCTTCCTGATGGAAGTACTCAAGTCTCATATGTATGTCCTGCTCCTTCTAAAACTAGCTACAAGATTGGCTTTAAGTCGATCACATTAAAAGACGGTAACAAAGCCGATGCAGTTTTCTGCCCAAGCTTTAAGGCAGTAGATTTTTCTAGTCTTAAGTCAGCTGGCACTGCTGGTCCATTGGCCAGTTTCCAGAGCGATCCATTGCGAGGCTCAAATGAGTGGCTTGGCGACAGAAGTGGCAAGGCACTATTTGATACATGCCCTCAAGATCCTAAGAATCAAACACCTAATCCTACGTTCACCTATAACAAGGCTAACAAGTCTGTTAGTGCTAAGGTTTGGAGTGGTGGCGGCGTAGAGTACTGCGACAAAGTTGGACAAAGTCATCAAGAACTAAGCGTGCAAGTAAGTAAAGGTAAGGGCAAGGCCTTTAAGCAAGTTGGTAACAGTGTAATCCACGTTACAAGTCTTCCCGAAATACTATCATTTAGCTATAAGGCTCCAGAAAAATACCTCCAGCCAAAAGTTACAATCCCTAACGTAGAAGGTGTTTGCGTAGGCGGCGGAAAGAACGTTCGAGCACGAGTTAAAGTTATATCTCGTTTCGTGGCAATGAAATCTCAAACCTTCCAGCACAATGCGGACGGCCGCAGTGATGTTATGAAGTCAGGCTCTAGAACATTCACTTCTGCTCCAAAGAAGATTTGCTAACAGTTCACATAACGGTGTTGCTGCTTACGCTTTAAGCATGTACAATATGCCCTAGATACTCAAAGGGCACCAATGAAGTTTGGAAAAACAAAGCTAGCTAAAGATTCTAAAGACAAGGTCATAGATCAGACTGCTTCGAGTAGTTCTAAAAAGACCTTGTCTTTTAATTTAAAAGCAAAACAGTATAAGAAACGTATTGTATTAGGAATTTCAATTATTGCGCTAGCAACAATTTGTATTGTTTTATTGCTTACAGGCGTTCTTGATAAAAAGTCTCAAGATAATTCGCAGCCAAGTAACGTGAACAAGACTATTAGTCGAGAAGAGCTGCGAAAAGTAATGGATGAGAAGAACTGCAAAACTGCAGTGGAGAAGCTAAAGGATGCTAAGTCAGATAACGACAATCCATCAGACAACATATCACTCGTAAGCTACAGAGCAGGCTGCTATTACGAGCTAAATCAATATCCTGAAGCATTGTCTAGCTATGAACAGTTGCGAGCTTTGTATGTTTCAAGTGAAGATCAAGACGACAAAGAAGCCATACCTTCAGTGGACGCAACACTAAAGGTGCTCAGAGGTTATGTTGCTGATCCAAATTCTGCCCCAAAGAACAAGGAGCCTAAAGATTTGCAGTCTTTAAGCCCTGAACTCCAAGAATTTGTAAAAAGTGATGATGGAGGCTCCCGATAATGCGACGACTTAATATATACCATAAGCTGCTTATCGCTGGATTTGTCTCAGTGCTAGGAGGGCTGTTCCTTAACACGTCTGTTGCGTACGCCTATAGTGAAAGTTTTGGGCGATCTTTGTCTGTTGCAATCCAAGGTCCTAATGCAAATATTAGCGCGACTGAAACACGCCTCAAGATAAAAGGCCAAAATACTAACAGAGCAACAGTCATTGTTGATGGTGCATGTGACGACCAAACTGGTGGTGTTGCCGGTATGTCAGTCACATATGATGGTGTTACGAAATCTAGCAATAGCGACTGCGAGAATTACCGGGGAGATAATGGTCAAAATTATCGAGGACTTATTTTTAAGAATACAGCAGTCAACCGAACACTTGTCGCTAGAAAAATTAACGGGCAAGGTCATCAACCTTTCAAGGTATACGCTGAATCTCCGCTTCCGCTTTCTACTATCACACCCTTAGAGAACCCTCGTAAGTTTGAGTCTGATTTTAATGGTACGGATGATAATAGCTCATTCACTGTCTGGGCGGGCAGCCCTTATGAAGTAACATTTGATCCAGCATGTAGCGATTTGCAGGCTCGACGTGTTGTTTATTTTAAGTGGAATGATGCCGACGATGGCAACGGCGACAATCGTAATAAGAATGCCAAGATTCAAATAGTGAGAAAGAAGAAAAACTCGAACAAACCTTATAAACTAGACCCAGTTGATAATGTTGGAGGTCAAGGGAAGAATGGCCGTATTGGTATTAGATTGGAGCCGGAATATGACAGTTATGAAGTTCGCTGGACTGGTATCGACGGTGGCAATGCTATTAAGATGGTTTCACCGTATGAACGTGACCCAGATGGTTCATGTGAGTTCAATACTGAGCCGGAAGGTGATATTAATAAAGTTGTTTGCCTGCAGGGATCTGAATATATTCGCTTGAGGGGCTATGATCGGGATCCAACAGATAACACCAAGATACGTGTTAGTCGCATAAACAGTAGCGGTAACGGAACAAGTTCTGTTATATCAGAACGAACACATACAGGGGACCCAACTGCATATAAAAACTATAGTGTCCCAGGTCTTGCTGGTATTTACGATGCGTACTCAAATGGGAGGATAACATTCATCCTAGAAGTGCAGGATACGCAAACGAATGCATGGCATGAAAAAGACCGTGAGACCTATGGTAGAAGCCCTAACCCTTGTCAGCCTCCACCGACTCCGCCTCACTTCACGCTTCACGTTACATGTAGTGGCGTAACAATACAGAACATAGATGATCCTCAAGACGGAGGGTACGGCCTACAGGTGTTTGCTCGTTTCTTCCATAGAAATGTAGATGGCAATGGCGTTGAATCATTTGCAGATGTCGGCGATGCTAACTGGGATTGGCATGTCGATGACATAAATGATGGCTATACGATTCCGTGGCCATGGGGCAACGAAGATGGTGCTAATAACGGATGGGCGATGCATATCGGTGCATACGATGTTGTTAATGGCAACGGCGGGGACGCAAACCCAAGGTGGTATTACAGCGCTGAAGTTGAAGGTGGCTGTCTACAGGCTTCTTGTAGCTTAGACGTTATTGAAAACTTGCCAGGTTCACCAGATAAGGGCGTTAAAGCTGGCGAGAATTTCAACGTGAATGCGACAATTCATAATCCCGCAGCAGCAATACCGGTATTCGTATATAACCACCCTGAAAAACCACGAGGCGGTACCGGTACGTGGAGCCTAGCCGGCCAAGCAGTAACCGAGAATCTAGGCATACCTGACTCCCTTGGGGGCAACCAGCTAACGATGACCGATGGAGGTGGTAACTACGACTATCCACCATTCGACTTTAGTTATGATCCGTACCTTAATATCCCTCGCGGTGGTAGTGCGACGTCTACCATGACGTTTACTGCACCAGGGACAAGAGGTGTCACGACAGTAGCAGGCTACCCTGATTTCTGGGGCAGGATGGCGCTCGGAGGCATTTGTCAGACCGAAGTAGAGGCGTATCAGCGATACGACTTTACGGCAGCGGCTCGTGGTTCATTAGATAATGCAGAAAGCCCTACGCAGGCTGAGTTCCGGACATCAATTACTCAGCGTGGAGTTGATGTCGATAGCAATGCCCGACGAGACTTTTATAAGCGACCAAAGGGTGGAGCAGAGCAGCCAATACCATTTGGACCATTTAACGACACAACGAATTTCGGGAACAGAGACTATACGGACACTTATAACATCCCAGCTAATACATCCCAGTTAGGTGATATCTACTGTGTTTATATAACACTAGACTATGGCCATGGTTGGCGAGGCCCAGGTAACGGAAAGTATGCCAACGAAGGTCCGGCTCAAGCGAATAGTTGTGGTCGTCCTTGTGAAGCGGGTGCAATCTGTAACCCAACTCCTTCTGTAGTAAATAGGCCATACATAAGGACGTATGGTGGTGACGTTGCTGCCGGTGGCGGTTTTGGAACTAGTTGTGGACGCACCGATTCAAAGATCCTTTCATTCATGCGACCAATGCAGTACCACATTAGTGGTGCCCCCGACGGACAGAGTGGTTCCGGTGGTCAGTTGGCTGCCTTTGCTCTTGGAGAGATTCGAGGCTACACAACAGCGAGTACACGTACCGGCCCTCCTAACGTACAAGAGCCAAAAGGTTTAACTTTTGCACACAATAACTCGGCACCTGCGCAGTCAAACGATCCGCTCTTGGGTGGAAACATGTCGGGCGACGGTTGGTGTATGCCAGACTACTTCAGTAGCACTCAGTTCGTTGAGAACGATAGAAAGAATGTTTCTTCTTCAACAGCAAGTATTGATCCATTCAATCTAGAAAATGAGAAGCAGACAGTGCGTAATATATCTGGCAATAAGCTGCGGATTGTCGGTAGTAATGTTGCTCAGTACGATCGACGACACACTGTGTATGTAGATGGCGATGTCTTTATCTTAAACAACTTGATGTACAGGACAAGTTACGGTGCAGGCACTGCAAGTATTCCTAACTTCACATTGGTTGTAAAAGGTAACATTTATATCGATAACGATGTTACTCAATTGGATGGGACCTATATTGCTCAACCAGATGCACGATCAAATAGCGGCCGAATTTATACATGTGCTCTAGAGAGCTCTGGCGATAACCCAGTTACAGCACCAACCAGCCTATTTACTGAGTGTGGTGCTCAGGATAATCCTGCCTCATCACCACGACGCCAACTAACGGTTAACGGCTCGTTTATAGCCCAGAGAGTTGTTCTTAACAGAACTGGTTATTCACTTCGTGACTCACTCTTCAGGGAAGAAGCTAACAACACTAAGGCTGCAGAAACCTTTAAATTCAGCCCAGAAGTCTACCTTTCGCCACCTGTATTCCGTGCCAATAGTACCCAAACAAGCGGTGACTATCAGTACATCTCGATCTTAGCTCCAGTGCTATAGAAAAGCATGAGCGGTATGATATACTGACAGGGAATAGTAACCAATAACATTAAAAGAAGAAAAAGCAGCAAGAATAGGATTAGATAAGAATGAGTTTACTGAGTGGGGTATCTGAATTCTTTGGCTTGGACGTAGGCACGAGTGCTATACGAGCTGTCCAAATAACAAACAACCCTAAATCTAAGCAACTAATGCGTTATGCGATGACTCCAATCGATAGCAAGGTTGCCTTAAGTGATGCTAAAGCCGACCAGCAAAAAATAGCTGAGCAGATCAGAACTATGCTTGATCAGGCTAAGATCACTACAAAAAACGTTGCAGTCGGCTTGCCTTCGTCACGTGTGTTCACTACCGTGGTTGATATTGAACGACTATCTGCAGCAGAACTTGCCAAGACAATTAAGTTCCAAGCCGACTCCTTGATTCCGACTCCACTATCGGAATCAAAGCTTGACTGGGCGCATATTGGTGATTCACCAGTTGACCCAAACAAGGTAGAAGTATTGCTTTCTAGTGTACCTAACGCGTTCATCGAAGACCGTCTAGACATGTTAGAGTCACTTGGTCTTAATGTGATTGCGTTTGAGTCAGATAACCTCGCCCTAGTTCGTTCTGTTACAGACCCGCTTTCAACTGAGCCACAAATGGTCATCGATATTGGTAGCAAGAGCACCGATATCGTAGTTGTTATGGGAGGTATTCCACGCTTAACGCGCGCTATCCCAACTGGTTCAGAAGCTATTATTAAGGCTGCACAGCAGAACCTTAATATTGATGATAAGCAAGCTCAAGAATTTGTATTTAAATTTGGTTTGAGCCAGCAAAAGCTGGAAGGGCAGGTGTACCAAGCGATTGTTGGTACGGTAGATCTTTTGATGGGTGACATCGATAAATCAATTAAGTTCTTCCAGACTCGCTATAACAATACCAAGATTGAACGAATTATTATGACCGGTGGTGCATCGGCGCTACCAGAATTCCCACTGCACATCGCGAACAAATTCGGTATTAATGTCGAAATTGGTAATGCGTGGCGTAATGTTCAGTACGGTCTAGAGCGTCAGAACGAGCTAATGGCCTTGTCTAACCACTTTGGTGTTGCTGTTGGTTTAGCGGAGAGGAATGAATAGTATGATTCAGTTCAACCTCCTCCCAGACGTAAAGATTGAATACATTAAGACGCGCTACCGCAAACGCTTAATTATGTTTATATCGGCAATAATCACAGCGGCGTGTTTAGCGATCTTTGTAATCCTATTCTTGTTCGTACGAGTTAACCAGACTCGTGAAATTAAGAACTTAGACAAAGACATTAAAACTAATGTTACAAAAGTGCAGTCTATTCAAGATTTGGATAAGATTCTTACAATTCAGAATCAACTGAATAGCTTGCCTGAACTGCACGATAAAAAAGTTGTTGCATCAAGGCTATCGGACTATCTAACAAAGATTACCCCTAATCAAGCAACTATATCTGATGTGGCTGTAGATTTTGAAGGCAGTACAATGACCATAACTGGAAACGCAGTAGACATTATTGTGATCAATAAATTTGTTGATACAGTCAAGTTCACAGAGTATAAGGTTGCTGGCAGTGACTCTTCACAAAAAGCCTTTAAGAACGTTGTGCTTGCAAGCTATACCATTCCTGATGGAACAGGCTCTAGTGATAAAGCAGCATATAGTATTACATTCTCATTCGAACCAGCAATATTTACTCAGGTTGCAACAGAAAATAACCAAGAGGCAGTCACCTTAACAGTTCCAAAGATTACTTCAACCCGCTCAGAGACAGAAAAGCCGGCTAACTTGTTTGAATCACAACCTCAAAAGAAGGAGGGTCAATAATATGGCGGCACAACGAGTATCTCTTAAGCAATTGGCTATTAATAAAGACAATACAACAATTCTTATTGTTATTGGGCTTGCTTCATTCTTGACAGTATTTTCGCTTGTAGCATCGAAGTCACTATTAAGTCAGAGTAGTTACCAAGCGGGTGTTATAAGCAAGAAAAAGGCTACGCTAAAGCAAGTTAAAAAGAATGCTACCGAGGCAGAGAAGCTAAGGAATTCATATCAAGCCTTTGCCGAGCAAAAGACAAATATTCTTGGTGGAGCAGCTGACGGTACCGGAGACCTTGATGGCGAAAACCCGCGAATCGTACTTGATGCGTTACCAAGTAAATATGACTTCCCAGGCTTAACAACTAGCCTTACTAAGATGTTTAAGGACTACAAAGTTTCGGGCTTAACCGGTAGCGACGATGAGTTAACTCAGTCGGCTGCAGAGCCATCTTCAAGCCCGACAGTTGTAGAAATTCCATTTAGTGTCACACTTGATGCTTCTGCACAATCCAGTAAAGATGCACTCAAGTTATTTGAGCGATCAATACGACCAATCCAGGTTAATAAGTTAACCCTAACGTCAAATGCGCAGGGTGTGAAGTTAAATGTGAACGCAAAAACATACTTCCAGCCACCTAAGAAGTTTGATATCACGTCGGAGAGGGCAAAATGAAACAAAAAGACTTTGCAGTAATTATAATTGTTGCCGCTATCGCGGGTATTTTCTCGCTGTTCTTATCCCAAAAACTTTTTACTGGCGACAAGAATCGTAAGCTAACCGTTGAAAAAGTTTCGCCAATTAGTTCAGAGTTTAAAGAAGCTGACCCTAAAGTATTCAATAAAGATGCGGTCAACCCAACACAATTGATTAAAATTGGTGAAGACGCTAACGCTAACCCATTTTAGGTAACTTTGCGTTGTGAATGTTCTTTCTGCAGCGAGCCAGAAACAAGTCGAAGAAACCTTAGTTAGTGAGGGTATTGTTGCTGAGCCAGCATTGAATGCTGCTAAAGAGAGTGCCGATAAAGAAGGCAAGCCATTCTTTGGCTATTTGGTTGACCAGAAGTTGGTCAGTAATGAGGCTTTGACAAAAGTCATGGCTAAAGTAAACCACGTACCATATGTGAACTTACTTGATGCGCGTATTGAAAAGGATGTGCTGCGGCTGCTTTCTAAGGATATTGCTGAACGTTATATGGCGGTGCCGCTTGGCCAGATCCAGCAAAAGCTAGTTGTTGCTATGCTTGATGCCGATAACGTGCAGGCGGTAGACTTCCTGTCTAATCGTATTGGACGGCAGTTAAAGGTCTATACAGCTAGTGAAGAGGGTATTCGCCACATACTTGAGCAGTACGCCGAGGACGTTGAGGCCGACGTAGCTAAGACGATTGGTAACGATGTTAAGAGCTCGCTAAGTGTTGAAGCCGAGACAACGCAGGCAATGCCAGCTAATGACGAACATAAGACGATCACAACGATTGTTCAGGACTCGCCAATTAGTAAAGCTCTTTCAACTATTCTTGAGTATGCGGCCAAGAGTCGTGCTAGCGATATTCACATCGAGCCACTCGAAAAAGAGCTTAAGATCCGCTGTCGTATCGACGGTGTGCTAAAAGAAATTATGAAGCTGCCAAAGAATATTGAGCCAGCTTTTATTTCTCGTATTAAGATTTTAAGTAACCTAAAGATCGATGAACATCGTATTCCACAGGATGGTCAATTTACAGTTGCAGTAGGGAACAAGGCAGTCGACCTCCGTATCTCTATTTCGCCAGTGGTATGGGGCGAGCAAGTAGTTATTCGTTTGCTTGATAAGTCGGGTACCAGCCTAAAACTAGAAGATATGGGTTACCACGGTCGAGCACTACGCACAATTCGTAAGGGGCTCGAAAACTCCAATGGCATGATTCTGACATCAGGACCAACCGGTTCAGGTAAGTCCACATCCTTGTATGCACTTCTTAACGAGATTAAAAGCGACACAATTAACATTGTTACCCTTGAAGACCCAGTTGAATACAAGATGGATGGTATTAACCAGATTCAGGTTAATGCCGAAGTCGGATTAACGTTTGCTTCAGGTCTGCGTTCTATCTTGCGTCAGGACCCTGACGTAGTAATGGTGGGGGAAATCCGTGACAAAGAAACCGCTCAGTTGGCGGTTCAGGCTGCGTTAACAGGGCACCTAGTGTTTAGCACGCTACACACCAACTCTGCAGCCGGTATTTTGCCACGTCTACTTGATATGGGTATTGAGCCGTTCCTGATCGCGTCAACAGTGCGAACGGTTATTGGTCAGCGAC
>JALQXV010000022.1 GCA_023263015.1 Candidatus Saccharimonadia bacterium | reverse complement strand
TTGCGAGGTCTTTTTTGGTATGTAAAAAATACATTTGTTCAACTCTTTTAGCAAGGTGTAAACTAATAGTGCGCCCGTGTAGTGTAGTGGACCGCACGCAACTCTACCTAAGTTTGAAGTGAGGGTTCGAATCCTTCCATGGGCGCCAGCGGTTGGCTGGATTAATACCAACCAGAGAGAAAGAGACAGCAAAGGACATAGTTCCCACAGGCTGTCTCTTTTAAATTTAATTTACTTGCTTTAAAGGTATAGTTGCCTTAAATTTTTAATGAAACCGCAGTTTACATAGGTTTGTTTGACATTCAGCAGTGCTAGTCGTAAAGTAAAAACCAATGAAAACTTCACAAATGATTATTACAAGCATCATTATTATCCCTCGAGGGGATGCTTTGTAATATTCAGTAAAAGAAGAACAAGCGTCCCCCGAGCAATCGGGGGATTTTAATTTTTAAGAGAGACAAATGATAAACGTAGTAGACATAGATGTAGAGCGAGCTCACGAAACGCTGTTTGAACAAAACTCAGCCGTTCGACCAGCTGAATTAATAAGAGATGAAGTACTGTCGGCACGGTATGATGCCGATATATGGCTAGCGAGCGAAGTTGATCAGGTGACCGGAGCGTACAAATTTAGAGGTGCTTTTAACTGGTTTAGTAATAATGTGAATAGTGATGTCCACGAAGTTGTAGCCTTTAGTGCCGGCAACCATGCGGCTGCTGTAGCTGCGTGTGCTCGCCTGTTTGGAGTTAAGGCTCGAATATTTATGCCCGAACAAACCCCACAATTTAAAGTAGATTTGGTGCAACGGTATGGTGGTAATAGCACTCAAGTTGAATTAGTCGGCGAAACAGTGGATGATTCTGCCCTAGTTGGCGAACTGTATATGCAGCAAGCCGGGCCAAGCAGTGTTTTTATACATCCGTTTGACGATCCTGATGTGGTGTCTGGCCAAGGAACGTTGGGTCGACAGATTCTTGATGAGCTACCCGAACTGAATACGTTAGTAGTGCCAGTTGGTGGTGGAGGTTTAGCTAGCGGGCTTATAAACGCAACTAAAGATTCATCAGTTGAATACGTACTGTCAGAGCCGCGTGGTGCTGCTTCCCTTGCCTATGGCTTAAGTAATCCAAACGCTTCGTTAGCAACCATTGATACGTTTGTGGACGGTGCTGCGGTTAAAAAAGTTGGCGGCATCGTACTTAGTACTATTGGCGATGTTCAGGATCGTGTTAAGGTAGTGGCGCCATCAAATGAAGAGCTTTGCCGTCAAGTGACTAGAATGTGGTCGAGTTCGCATCTGCCTAACGGTGAGCTAGCCGGTGGTTTGGCGGCTGCGTCGCTTGAAACAGTTAAAACGCAACTGGTTGGCAAGACAATTGTGTATATTGTAAGTGGGGGCAATCTTAGTAACGAGCGATTTGAGCAGGAAGTTAAGGTCTAAATCTATGAGTAAAGAAGCAATTGTAGAGCAAATTTTTATTTCTCCCGATAAAGGTGTGCCGATGGTGCCACTTGAAACCGTGCAAGCGATTGCTGGTGTTGGATTAGAGGGCGATCGTTACGCTCTAGGCATCGGTGCATTTTCTAAAGGCAAGCGTCAAGTTATCAGACATGTTAGTTTGGTTGGACTTGAAGCAATTGAAGAATCCAATACACTGGCCGAAGAGCCTTTTTTACCGTCTGAAACCCGTCGTAATATTGTAACGAGCGGTATTGATTTAAATGAGCTGGTTGGTGAAAGTTTTTATGTTGGTGATGTTGAAATGCGTGGAGTTGAATTATGCGATCCGTGTGGTCGCCCAAGTAAGCTGGCTGGTAAACCACGCTTTCAGGATGCCTTTGAAAATCGTGGCGGCTTACGGGCCGAAGTGCTTAGTTCGGGTCTAATTGCTGTTCACGATACAATTCGTGTAGCTTAGTCGGTGTACAACGCAGAAGTAGCGGCTTCGAGTAATTTGTATGGGTTTTGCATAGTCCAGACCGAAATGGCTGCTGTAATTTCTGGAGCTGACATTGTTCGCTTTGGGCGTGAATTGGTAACGGTGCCATTATGGGCACACCACACCGTATTGCCTCTTAGAATTACGATTAGCGCTGGGTAGGCTTTACTGAGTTCATGTAGTATTTGTGCAAATTCTAGGTTGCCAGCACTGGATGTAATTGGGGTTTGGAGCTTGAGTGCAATACCAACTTTTTGGAATGCTTCGTAGGAGTTTACATATACTAAATTTTGGCTACTTAGTAATTCTTGAGGATTGATGTCGATGCTTTGTTGAGCGTCAGGTGAAATAATTATTCGGTTCGAAAGTTTGGTTATTAATTTTTCGAGCATTAAGCTTGTCTCACTATTACGCCCTAGATTACCTGCTAGTAACGTTGCGTCCGACCATAATCCAAGGTCAATTAACTCAGATAATGCTGTTTGCGCAAAGCTGCCGCTCGGGTTGCTCGGTGCGTATTCGATATTTGGTAGCATTTTTGTGAATGAGCGTGTGCTTTCTGGCATAACGACCCGAATTATGCCTGCTCCGTGCTTCTCGGCCGCCGCATAGCTTTCGGCGACTTGAATAAACTCATTTGCTTGGCCGCCAATAGCTGCCAGCTTGCCTGCCCCGTGCTTTGTTTCGGGTCGACTCCACAATAAGTCAGGAAACAGTGGTTTATCAGTTTGCTGTAAGAAGTAGTCAGGGATCATGCGCTAACTATTTCTTGTTCTGTATCGTTAACAATCAAGGCTTCGCTATCTTTTAACTCCAAAAAAGTTGGGTCGTCTTTGTATAATTCACGTAAGTTGGTAATATCTTCGGCAAACATTGCATTGTCGGCGTGAGGGCTAAGGGTGTTATTAACTAGTCCAAGCCCATCGTAAATGACACCTTCGGCAAATTCTGGATTATCGGCTGATTCGAGCCCACGCAAATTTGTGCCTGCTACGCATGCCCCTGCACTTTCGCCGATAAATGTAATGCCATCTTGTAATAGTGATCCAATAATCGCATTAAAACCGCTCTGTTCAATTTCGTAACGCAAGCAGTACGTGTTACCGCCAATTAACCAGAGCGCATCAAATTGCTGCAGTTTGTCACGCAGGCTTTCGGAGTTACGGTAGTCTCTTAGGTCTACAATTTCGGCCGTAAAGCCAAGATTGGTGATATAGTCGGTTTGATCTCGAAGTTTTACGGCTCGGGCCCGATTAGCGTAGTAGTCTTTGGCATTTGGAATGATGGCGACTTTGGTTTGATCAGCTGGCTTGCCGATTAAGGCAACTAGTTTATCGGGTCGCGGAATTCGGTACGAGGATAGATATAACTTCACACCTTTATGGTATCAGATGAGGCACGATTGAAGTAAGGTGCAACGTATTCAATAACTTCGCGTAGCTGCGCATTGTTAAGTTCTGGGTCAACCATCGACTCGTGGTGTGGGTTTTCGCCGGTTTGGCTAACACACTCCTGACGATCATCACGTCCGTTA
>JALQXV010000012.1 GCA_023263015.1 Candidatus Saccharimonadia bacterium | reverse complement strand
GGGCATCTTAAACTTAAAAATTTAATTATGCTTTTTGATAATAATTCAATTTCAATTGAGCGAGTGCCGAAAACATACCAGTTTACGTTACTAAAAGATGACGTACTAGATCTTAAGGCGCACGAAAAGGAGCTGCTTGATGGGCTGTTTGGCGTTGCTTCGGCTAAGTTAAAGTCGAGTATTCACTCTAAATTAACAAGTCCAGAGGCAATTAAAAAGGCACAGCAGTACCCAGCATTGTCGTCAGAAATGCTAATCGGAAAAACGGTACGTCTTGATCAGCTAAGTTCATATTTTTATCAGTATGTTAATAATGCCAAGCAAAGTATGTTTGATAATCTGATGGCGGCTGGCTATTTTGCATCACATCCATGGACAGCCGGAGCGCCGGTTTATTGTTTGGCATTAGCAAGCTTTATAGCGAGTTTTTGGACCAGCAAAGATTATCAGATTAGCCTTTGGGCAAGCGCGACTATATTCTTGATATGCGGTGCGTTAATGCAGTCACGAAGTCGGAGGGGTACACGCGCTAAAGAAGTTGTTGATGGCTTTAAGGATTTTATACAGACGGCTGAATCTAGCCGCATAAACCTAACACAGACACCGAACAACGCACTAGGGAAAACTACAGTCGAACTGTACGAAAAGTACCTACCATATGCAATTGCATTAGGCATTGAAGGGCAGTGGAACAGTAAGTTTAAAAACATCTATACTGAACCAATTGATTGGTTGGCACGTAACCCGATTGACGATATTTTTGAGCTTACCGGAACTGTAAGCGGCATTCTTTCGTCGGATTAATTTTTAGGCTGATCTTCAGGAGCTGGTTGCTCACCAAGGATTCGCTCAACTTCGTGAGCTGGGGTAATTTGTGGGTGAGCACGGACTTGTGCTAATTCTTCATCGGTGAGTTCGCGACCTGGAACATCATCGGTTACTTCTGGTTTGGCTGGCTTGGGTTCTTGTTCATACATGCAATAACAGTACCAATAATTAGCTTGCGTGACTGTATGGTTTTTAACAGTATTACACGCGGCGGCGCCAACGAGTAAAGACGTCTTCTATTTCAGGGTGTTTTGATAAGGGGACAGTGATCATTAATTCGTCGTTTGCTTCGATCATAGTATTTGCTTCGGGAATGATTCGGTTTGAGCCACGAATAATTTTTGTAACCTTAGCCCAGCGAGGCAGACCAATTTCGCGTACGCGTACACCGGCAATGGCATGCTGTGGAGCGACGTAGAATTTAAGCCGCTGAGGTTTATCGGCTTGAATAGCAGCTTGTTTTTCTTTTGGTAGTATATCCAACACACCTAACTTGGCTGCAACCCAGTCGAGTGTAGTGCCTTGTATAAGGGCTGAAGCGAGGACGATAAAGAAGACGACATTAAAAATTGTTTCACCGTGATCAATATGTGACGACAGCACAAATGTCCCGAGTACAATTGGAACGGCTCCACGCAAGCCAGCATAACCGAGGAAGATCTTTTCTTGGTTATTGAACTTCATGCGGAAGGTCGACAAGTAAACAGCGATTGGTCGAATAAGGAATACAAGGAGTAGGGCGATTACAACGCTGGCTCCGGCTACGTGCATAAGTTCAGACGGTACTACGAACAAGCCGAGCATAATAAACATGGCAACCTGCGACAGGAAGGCAAAACCTTCGTGGAAAACGGTGAGTTCGCTACGGTAACGCGAAGGAGTACTGCCAATAGCTAAACCAACAATGTAAATAGCCAAGAACCCGCTACCACCTATAAAGTCGGCTGCACCAAATGTTAGTGCTCCAGCCGCAATTGATGCAACCGGCGCGAACGCACCAACACTATGCGGTAAACGCGAAAATAGCCACATACTAATACCGCCAGCTAGCAGACCAACTAATAGGCCAAGGCCAAGCTCTTCAAAAACTAGGATTGCTACATGGCTCGCACCGTAATCGGACTTATGAATCCATTCGATAAAACCAATGGTTAGTGCAATAGCGGCCGGATCATTAACGCCTGACTCTGCCTCGAGAGTTCGTGCTAGTCGCCGTCGAATAGTAGTAAATCTAAACGTGGCAAATACTGCTGCCGCATCAGTTGATGACACAACCGAACCAAGTAGCAGGGCATAGAGCCATGGCAGGTTAAGTAGTTCATGGGCAACGACAGCGGTAAGTAGGGCGGTGACTACGACACCAATTGTACTCAGCGCAATTGCGGGTATTGCGGCTTGGCGTAAACGACGCCACGAGGTCGAAAGCCCACCCTCGAACAAGATTGCGGCTAAACCAACAATGCCAATAACACGGGCAGCTTCGGCATTTTCAAAATTGATGATATTAAAGTAGTCGGAACCAATAAACATGCCGAGCGCTAAAAACGCCACAAGGGATGGGATTTTGAAACGAGCCGCTGCATACGCAACAACTAAGCTAAAAGCTAGTACGCCACCTACCGCCAAAAACAGAACTGCCTCGTTCATGTGTTACGGCTTTCAGCTGTACGGTCGCTCCACATTATTCATCTAGAATAACATGTATCGATACTGTTATGGCGAGGTTATTCCTCGATGTCGGATACATACGTTATACACCAGAGCCAATTCGTTTCCGAATCTCGGATGTAGTAGCGTTGTAGATCTTTCACTCGTTACTCCCGTTACACTTACAACTATAAATCAGGCTCTAACAGTATTTTGTAGGATTTCTTACAAAGCTAAAGCAGTTTGTCGGACAGTAAACTTTCGCGTGCAGCACCGTGGCCAGCTATAACAGCTTGTTCGATGGTTAATTTGTCGCTAAGACCGTATGCAGTAGCTGCCGTAAACACATCACCGCAACCGATAGGATTTATGATGTTTTTTTGAGGGATTGCTTCGGTAGGGATTTCAGATTGTCCGCCATCGCCAATTATGACCGCGCCACGCTTGTTTTCGGTAACTATAAAAGTTGTTGCAGAGGATTGTTGCTGCCACGCTACTGCTTTGTTGACGGCATCAGTCGTGTCTTCGTCGGATAGAACGACAAGATTGAATAGTGGCAGCAAGTCTTTGGCTTCATTAAACGGGCGAGGGGAAACTAGTCCATCTTCAGCTATGTAGCGTAGGTAGCCTTGAGGGAGCAAGACTTTCAAAGAATTCAAAGGCGTTTCGGAAAAGGCTTGTCGGACATAGTCTACGGAATATTGGGGAGATAAGGGTGCTACAAATACAATGTCTGCTTCTGCTAGTACGGATTTCATTTCGTCTGTTAGTGGGGTTGGTTCCGAATGCTCGCTGTTAAGACAGTACTGCGTTCGGTTGCCATCTTCATCGACTACATTTTTATAGAGCATTGTAGGGTCGTCTGGATTGGTCGACGTTAATACTTTTAAGTTTGAGTTGTAGTCATTAAAATCTCGCCCATGCGGTGCGATGAGTGTGACATTCGCTTCGGCGTGACGATGATTGAAATACTTGCCGATGTACATCAACGGCGATCCCCATGACTTAGTTAGTTCGCCTCGCACAACGTTATGGTCGATGCAGACATGGCCAATGAGTACAATGTTTGTCATTGGGATATTTTAGCAGAATCAAGAGTCTATCTTCTAACTGAGAAACCGACCAAAAACCTGCGCAGCTTCATTAGACAAACAGGGCTTCAAGCCTGTAATACTTGGCGTTGGTTTACTTTTGTCACTGTGATACACAAACCAATGAAGATGTGGTGCTGTCATCCATCCAGATAACCCAGTACGCCCAAGTAACTGACCTGTCTGTATTCTCATGTTCGGCTCGACTTCTATACTGTCCGCAGCAAGATGTAAATATTCACTATGCTCGTTATTATCATGGGCAAGACAGATATAGTTAACCTTATCCGCATATTTAGCTGAAGGGCCATGTTGTGTGTGGCCGTCACTTACCACCGAGACTACTCCGCTTAAAGGGGCAATTACGGGTGTATCTACAGGAACTAGGAAATCGATTGCTTCTACAAATACCCCAGTATGCGCAGGACTATCAGTGGTGATAGCCAGTAATTCAGCGGTAACTGGGATAGGTAGGCCGTAAGTATTTACAGATAATCTAGACATTTAAAAATTAAAATACCATCAAAATACAGTTTTGTCTATAGTTAATGGGTTCTTTTACTTCATACGAAGCTAGTTAAATTTTCACTTTGGATGCAACATTATTCCAATGGTTCATATTCACGATAGCTTACACGAATTAATTCCGGCTTCATAAAGGTGCTCGTTATATAATTTTCTATCGTCATGGGCGGCAACTCATGAATTGGGTCGAAAGCTAAGCCTTGTGCGGCACAGACTTCATGCCATTGCCACCGAATCCGTCGCTCATACATAACTGGTATCAGGCTTAAAGGGTGCTCAAGTTTTGCAATTTGCGGGGTTTCCCCCTGACCGTGTAAAATCTGAGCTATCTGTTCAGCAACCACTCTACAGTAATTGGTAGTAGTTCCGAACCGATATTCTTCCTCTATTGTAGGTCTTGTCATAGCCCAGTACTGATTGAGGGTCTGAAGCTCACTCATTACTAAAACCATATAATGTATTCTAGACTACGTCAATAGTAGATAAGTTATACCGCGGTATTTTGGTTATCTGCTCTACCATTGTGAATACCAGCATTATGAAAACAAAAAACCATCCTTGCGGATGGCATTTGGTTTTCATACTGGCGGGCCCGACCGGATTCGAACCGGCGATCTCCTCCGTGACAGGGAGGCATGTTAGGCCTCTACACCACGAGCCCAGCTAACATGTACTGTTGATCAAAGGTGGCCGTTGTGGCTGTTTGGACTTGCTAACACAACGGGCGCACTGTTTTGATCGACAAATGAGATCATACCAAAAAAACAGGGAAATTACAACTATTTAAGCGGATCGTGACCCCAGTTCATGAGCGAATAGCGCCAGCGGGTGTGAGTAATATCTTTGTTTGGTTGTTGACCGAGGTGGCGTTTAATGTAGCCATTCACGCGGCGCATATGTGCGTAATCGTCGTCAGTTAAGTCTGATTTCTTTTTGCTTAAGATGTCGATTATGCGTTCACCAGACTTGTATCCTTCGGATTTATCGCCGTCAGATGACTTTTTAAGCCCGCCGGAGCGAGTCCAGCCAACAGACTTGGCCTCATCTGTATCGAGCCACTTTTCGAGCTCGGATTTTGTTAGGTTTACAAGGTCTTTGAAGTCTTGATAGATCTGATCTTTATTCATGCGAGTAGTATATAGGTATTTTTATATATTCGATGTAGGTAATACCATACCGCTCGGTGTTAGAGAGTGGTATACTGAAGCGATTGTTAAGACTACCGCAGGTAGCCGACAAGCGCCACCTTAGCTCAGTTGGTAGAGCGACGCACTCGTAACGCGTAGGTCGCCAGTTCGATCCTGGCAGGTGGCTCCAAACAAGTTAAATAACGAACGCCGCTTCGCTCGAGTCGACAAAATATGCCACTGGCATATTTCGCCTGGCAGGTGGCTCCAGACAAACTTATGAGCGATACTAACCACAGTCACATCCGCAAATACTTCCACGATCGATTCGTGTTATTAATGCTGACTATTAATGTTTTTCTAACAGTAGTTGCTGTCTCGTCCGTATTACTGCGACTTGGAGACACGAGTAATATTTATATTCAAACCTACCGCTCAAACCTTGGCCTTGACGGTTATTTCAGGGGTGGGGTAGAGCAACTCATTGCATTTGCGGTGTTTGCGGTCCTAGTTTTAGTTGGTCAGTTCTTTTTAAGTCTTAAGTTTCATAGCGTGCGTAAACAAGCCAGCTGGATTATGATGATACTAGGTTCGTTACTACTGGTTCTAACACTTTTAGTGAGTAACGCACTGCTTGAGCTTCGTTAATGAAAAATATTGAAATCCCACTCCAATCTGAAAAGACCCGATCGTACCGCTGGCTCGAGCGCTTGCCGGCTATGCTGAGCTACGGTCTGCTTGCTTTGCCATTCTTACTGAGCTTGATTGATGCCCGTTTGACGGCATTTTTCATTATCTCGTACCTGTTACTCTGGTTCTTTAGAGGTGTAGGGCTTAACATTCGAGTTTTCCAAGGCTATAACACCATGAAGCTCCATGAGCGTTTGCCGTGGAATAAAATGATCGAAGATGTCGAAAACGGCACTGTAACTGTTCACGGCATGGGCGTTCCGCGGTGGCACGAGGCAAATATCGAGCGACTTAAGGTGTTACCAGCAGCAGTGAAGCCGAGCGAAACAATTCACGCCATTATTATTGCCGCTTACAACGAAAGTCGTGATGTCATTGAGCCAACCATACAGGCAGTGATTAATTCGACATATGACATGAAGAACGTCATCTTAGTTTTAGCCTACGAAGAGCGAGGCGGCGCAGATATTAAAAAGACCGCTACCGACCTTATTAAAGAGTACGGCGATAATTTCATGTTCGCTCGTGCTATTGAACACCCAGACGGTCTGCCAAATGAGGTAGTTGGTAAAGGCGGTAACATTACTTATGCCGGTCGTGAACTACAAAAAGACCTTAAAAAGCGTAAGATCGACCCAATTCGTGTACTCGTAACCACATTAGACTCAGACAATCGGCCGCATAAATCATACCTAAGCGCACTAACCTATACGTTTTGTCAGGTAGCTGAACCAAAAACTGTTTCATTCCAGCCGATCCCAATCTTTACGAACAATATTTGGGATGTGCCGGCATTAATGCGCGTAATCGCCACCGGTAACTCCTTCTGGAATTTAGTACTCAGTTTGCGACCGCACGCCATTCGTAACTTTGCATCACACGCTCAAAGCATGGCTGCGCTCGTAGATACCGACTTTTGGAGCGTGCGCACCATTGTTGAGGATGGTCACCAGTACTGGCGATCATTCTTTAGGTATGACGGTAAGTACGAAGTGTACCCAATTTATGTGCCAATTTACCAAGACGCTGTTTTGGCCAATGGCTATCGACGGACACTTAAAGCCCAATTTATCCAAATTCGACGTTGGGCATGGGGTGCTTCTGACATTGCCTACGTTTGGACAAAGGGCTTCTTAACACCAAATGATGTCCCACGACACCTGTTAATTCCTCGCCTAGCGCGCTTAATTGAAAGCCATGTAAGCTGGGCCACTGGGCCAATATTGTTGGCATTCTCGGCGTTTGTACCAGTGTTCTTTAACCCAGACGACATTGCGTCTAATCAGTTACCAAATATTGCCAGTAGCATCCAACGTGTGGCGCTAGTAGGTTTGGCAATAACCATGTTCTTAAGCTTTAAATCACTGCCGCCCAAACCAGCGCGCTATAAGCATCACCGAACTATCCTAATGGTCTTCCAGTGGGTGTTGTTGCCGGTAACAACTATTCTGTACAACTCGCTAGCAGCGCTCGTTTCGCAAACACGCTTATTCTTTGGTAAATACCTCGATAAGTTTGACGTAACCGAAAAAGCTGTCCGTAAGGACTAGTTGTTTTAACTGTGCCGAGCCCCATAAACGGCGGCTGCGATAGCGTCGAAATTACTCAGCACCAGCTGGGTAGTTTTTATAATGTGGTTGATTTGAAGCACTCCATTACTTTGCAGGGGTAGCAACTGCTTAATAATTGTGTCTGTGAGCTCTTTAGAGTCGTTTAGAGCGGTTTTTCTATGTGAGACGCTCAAGTGAATAGATACGAAAAGTCGGTCTCTTATAAACGGCCTCAAGCCGTCTGGAGCCTGTACGCGCAGCGCACTTTCTAGGTCAATAATTTCGCGCGTCGTAAATATAGCTCCACAGTCTAAGCATTGATGCCGGCGCCATGTAGAAGCTGTCCCAGCTTGCTTACGGGAGTTGGTGATCTTTGTTTTATAGCCACAATATAGACATACCATGTCAATATATTGACATTACTCTGGGCAAAAAGCTAGTGTATAACTCAATTTTTAGGTGCATAAACCACCACCAATTGTGTTGAATAGGCTAGATTTTTATAGAGTTGATCGTTATCGGTTTCGACTGTTGGCGGCTTTAGAAGGTTTCATATCTTCAAAATAAAGATCGAAATCTTCCAAAACTAAAAGCGTTTTGGAACTCATACGTTAAACCAAAACTCCTGTTTAACTGATCTATAGTATCACATAGTGTCAACTATGTCAATGCTTATGCTTGTGTGTAACAGGGGTGACATAATAAAAAAGACTCCTTACGGAGTCTGTGATTCATGCTTGGTGGGCGATAGTGGATTCGAACCACTCACCTCAGCAACGTCAATGCTGCGCTCTAGCCAAATGAGCTAATCGCCCTGATAGGTAACAGATTAAAAGATACCGTATTTCGGTATTCTGCGCAACTAATACAAGTGTAAAATCTGATTTAACTAAATCTTAATGAAAGCTCAGTTTACATATAAATACTCAACGGCCAAAGCGCTAGTGTAATAATAACAATACAAAAGTACTAGCCATATAATACTAACCTTGCTATCATAGTTTCTAGGTGGAATTTTGCTAGGTGTTTAGCAAGCAAACTTAAAACCTTGTGGCTAGTTGCGAGAAGTCATAAGGTTTTTTGCTTTTCAAGGGGTGCAACAGTATACTTATATATAAGCAGTGAAGTGGACTCACCAACCATGGAGCTTCGCCTGAGCGGTAGCAGATGGGCGTTAACAGATGCTACAAGAGTAAAAGCAGAGGTGGAACCTCCCAAAACAGGGACCGATGCACGTAATGACAAAACGTTATTATGTGCTTTTTTTAATCTTTAAGGTGCAAGCAAGGAGCATACTTATGATCGAGAATGACAATAGTATTGAAGCTGTCCGACATAGTCTGTCCCACTTGTTGGCGTTTAGCGTGAAAGAACTGTTTCCAGGCAGTCAGAACGCAATTGGCCCAGCAGTTGAGAACGGATTTTATCAGGACTTTGAAATTGCTGGCACCTTAACCGAAGATGATCTTCCTAAGATTGAAGCTAAAATGAAAGAAGTTTTGCAGAGCTGGCAGGGCTTTGAACGACGCGAAGCTGATCTTAACGACGCGCTAACAGTATTTGCTGACAATAAGTACAAACAAGAGCTTGCTACAGAGTTCGCCGAAGGTGGCAAAACGTTAACAATTTACACCTCAGGTACCTTTGTTGACCTCTGCAAGGGCGGTCACGTTCAGGATATTAAAGCTATTAATCCTGATGGTTTTAAGCTGATGAAGGTGGCTGGCGCGTATTGGCGTGGTGACGAAAAGAACATTATGTTGACCCGTGTTTACGGTGTTGCATTTGCAACTGCTAAAGAGTTACGTCAACACCTTGAAATGTTAGAAGCGGCTAAAAAGCGCGACCACCGTAAGTTAGGTAAAGAGCTCGACTTGTTTGTAATTTCAGACCTAGTTGGTCCTGGTTTACCACTGTTTACACCGCGCGGCACCGTTCTTCGTAATAAGCTGATCGAATTTTCTGAAGAGCTACAAAAGCAGGGTGGCTACCAAGAAACGTGGAATCCGCACATGACACGCGTGGAACTGTACAAGACCTCTGGTCATTATGACAAATATCCAGAGCGATTTGATGTATCGAGCGTTGAATCTGATGACGCATTTATGATGAAACCGATGAACTGTCCGCACCATACGCAGATTTATGCATCGCGTCCGCGCAGCTACAAAGATCTGCCCCTACGTTTCATGGAAACGACTACTATGTACCGCGACGAGAAGAGTGGTGAATTGCACGGCTTGAGCCGAGTGCGTGCACTTACGCAAGACGACTCGCACGCGTTTGTGCGGCATGATCAGATCGAGTTTGAAATGCAGTCACTACTGGGTATGGTTAAGCAGATGTACCTGACGCTCGATATGCAGCTTAGCGTGGAACTTTCGTTCCGTGATGACAGCGATAACTACTTTGGCGATCGTGAAGTTTGGGCTCGTGCCGAAGAGATTATTGAGCGAGTAGCCGCCACTGAGCAGCTCGACTATAAAGTAGAGAAGGGTGAGGCTGCATTTTACGGGCCAAAGATCGATATTTACATCTCTGATGCGCTTGGTCGGCGTTGGCAATGTGCCACAGTGCAACTCGACTTTGTACAGCCAGAACGCTTTAATCTGGAATACACTGACTCCGATGGTACTAAGCAACGTCCAGCTATGGTTCATAAAGCCATCCTTGGTTCGATTGAACGATTCTTAAGTGTTTATATTGAACACACCGCCGGCCGTTTCCCAATTTGGATTGCTCCGGAACAAGTTCGTATTATCACCGTTAATCAGGAGCAATCTACAACTGACTTTGCCGAATCGATTGTTCAAAAAGCCAACGAGCTTGGCTTGCGTGTATCTGTAGATAACGAAAACGAATCGGTCGGTAAGAAGATTCGGGATGCCGAAGTCTGGAAAGTTCCGTATACGCTCGTTATTGGTGAAAAGGAAATTGCCAATGGTCAAGTTGTGCCACGAGTGCGATCAGACTTGGTTGTAATTGCTGCGCACCCTGAATTATCGGTTGAAGACTTCTTAAAAACGGTCGCCAACGAAACCAAGATGCGAGTTAATAAGACCTCATTGTAATGCAGACGATTGCTGTCGACGTTGATGACGTTTTGTCGCTGAGCGCCGAAGCTTTTTTGGAGTTTAGTAATAAGCGGTGGGGAACAAAACTGGCGATCGGTGATTTTCAAGAAAATTTTGGGGCCATGTGGCAGATCGATGATCCAGATGCAGCCGCACGCTTTAAAATCATGGCCGAAGAAGGTATCCACGGCACGTATAAAAGTGCTGACTATGCCGAAACAGTCCTGCGTCGGCTAAAAAAGCACTATAAATTAGTGATCACTACTTCACGAACCAAAACAATAGCTTCAATAACCGCTGAGTGGCTTGAGCGACACATGCCAGGGATCTTTGAAGAGATTCACCATACAGGTTTCTATGACAGTATTGAAGATTTTTATAAGGCACACACCGCTACCAAAGCTGAATTATGTCGACAAATTGGGGCAGATTATCTAATTGATGACCAGCCTAAGCATTGTATTGCCGCTGGCGAGCTAGGGATCAAAAGCCTTCTATTTGGTGACTACCCGTGGAGTAACGAAGTGCAGCTAAATGATAACGTAGTTCGCATTAAAGACTGGAAGAAGGTTGGGGAATATTTTAATGTCTAGAGTCGACGAGGAATTTAAGCTCAGGGTGTACGAGTTGGTGCGCCAGATCCCGCAGGGAAAAGTTATGACCTATGGTCAGATTGCTGCAATTTGTGGTGCAGCATGGGCTGCGTGGGAAGTAGGGCAACTAGCCCATTTTGGCCCAACTGATTTACCGTGGCAGCGAGTAGTTAATAAGCAGGGTGGTTTGGCTCGAGGCTATGTTCCGAATGGGCTAGATGGTC
>JALQXV010000107.1 GCA_023263015.1 Candidatus Saccharimonadia bacterium | reverse complement strand
GGCTAAAATTATTGGACTCCCCTACCCTGGCGGTCCGAGCGTTAGCAAAAAGGCGCTCGAAGGTGACCCAAAAGCCTACGCATTACCAAAGGCTCGGATGGAAAACCCGTACGACTTTAGCTTTTCTGGACTTAAAACTGCCGTGCTACGCACCGCTCAAGCGGCGATTAATAAGCCGTATAACTTCCCTAGCTATGAGATCGCACCGTTGCTAACAGAGCAACAAAAGGCTGATTTGGCAGCCAGCTTTCAACACGTAGCTATCGAAACTATTGTCGATAAAGCATATGCAGCTTACACTGAGTTCAACCCTGCTAGCGTCATTATTGCCGGTGGCGTGGCCGCTAATCAGGAGCTTCGTCGACAGCTCCAAGAGCGCTTACCTATTGACGTCACATACACCGACATGAAACTTTGTACCGATAACGGGGCTATGATTGCTACCTACGGATGTTATATGGCTAGCGCCGACGTGAATAAAGCTGATCCATATACACTAGATATCTCGCCTAATCTATCAATGTAAAAATTAACAATTCCCTCCTCTGATGAGCAGTAAACCTTGTGGAAAACTTGTTTATATGTCGCTTGTGTTAAATATCTTACAGAGTATACTGAAAAGTGAAAACAAAAAGTTTTTGCTCGTGGGCTAATAAAATATTGGCTCACGAGCTACAAAACTGAATCGGATGGGCCGGATGTTTTGTAAAAATACAATTCGGCGTGATAGCGAGGCTAGGAATATACTACTTTTGTGCAACTGACAAAAGTATTGTTTACTATACTTGAATTATCACGTGATATGAACAAAAACCGAACATTTCATTAAAATTTAATGAAGTTTCATTTTACATACAACATTCATGTAATGATCATCTCCAGAGGTGGTATACTATCTTTCATGAATCATATGGTGTTTGTGGGTTCTGTACGTAATGGTGTGCTTCGGCACTACAAATTTTTCTTGCCAAATACTAATGCCATACCGTAACAGATAGGATACTTATGAAACTCTCCAAAACATACGAGCCAAACCAATACGAAGAAAATATATACGCGCTCTGGGAACGTAGTGAAGCGTTTGTAGCTGATCCAAACTCTAAAAAAGAGAAATTCTCGATCAGCATGCCGCCACCTAACGAAACTGGGACACTCAGCCTAGGGCACGCGCTATTCATTACATTGCAGGATATTATGGTGCGACATGCTCGCCAACAGGGGAAAGATGTATTGTGGCTCCCTGGCACCGACCATGCAGCTTTACCTGTTAATGCCTTGATTGAAAAGCAACTTGCCGAGGAGGGAACTGATAAACACGCCATCGGTCGAGAAGAGTTCCTTAGGCGAACTCGAGAGTTTGTCGGCAATAGTCGCGACACCATGATCGGGCAAATGCGCGCCATGGGTGCTAGTGCCGATTGGACGCGTTTACGTTACACGTTAGACCCAACCCTGAATCGCTGCGTTAATGAAACGTTCATTAAAATGCACAATGATGGCTTGATTTACAGAGGTGCTCGTATTGTTAACTGGGATCCAAACCTGCAAACTACTATTTCTGATGATGAAGTTGAATACACCGAAGAAACAACCAAGTTCTACACCTTAAAGTACGGCCCGTTTGAGATTGGTACGGCGCGACCAGAAACTAAATTTGGCGATAAATACGTTGTGATGCACCCAGATGATGAACGTTACGCACAGTACAAACATGGTGATACATTCGAAGCTGAATGGATTAACGGGCCAATTACAGCAACCATCATTAAAGATGAAGCAATTGATCCAAGCTTTGGTACTGGTGTTATGACGATCACACCATGGCACAGCCACGTTGACTTTGAAATAGCAGAACGTCACAACCTCGATAAGACACAGATTATTGACTTTGATGGCAAGCTACTACCGATCGCTGCCGAATTTGAAGGTAGTAATATTAGCGAAGCTCGAGAGGGAATTATTAAGAAGCTCGAAGCCAAAGGACTGGTGATAAAAGTAGATGATAATTATGTGCATAATATTGCGCTAAACGAGCGTGGTAAAGGTGTTATAGAGCCTCAAATTAAGATGCAGTGGTGGGTTGATGTTAATAAGCCTGTAGTTGAGTGGAATGGCAAAAAGCAGACACTTAAGGAAGTTCTTCAGTCGGTAGTACGAGACGGGGAAATTGATATTATCCCGCAACGCTTCGAGAAGACATACTTCCACTGGATTGATAACTTGCGTGACTGGTGTATCAGTCGTCAGATCTGGTGGGGGCACCGAATACCTGCTTGGTATCGAACTGATACTAACGGCACTGTTGAGACATATGTTGGTGACACGCCGCCAACAGATACGAGCGAAGGGTGGAACGAGTGGCAGCAAGACCCAGATACCTTGGACACATGGTTTAGTTCGGCGCTCTGGACATGGAGCACCTTAATAGATCCAGAAGTTGCGGCTGACCCTAATGCCACACTAGAAGAAATGTTTAAGCGCAGCCCTGATTTTCAGGCGTACCATCCAACTACCGTGCTCGAAACGGGTTGGGACATCTTGTTTTTCTGGGTAGCCCGTATGATTCTGAGTACTACCTACGTAACTGGTCAGGTGCCGTTTAAGGACGTTTACTTACATGGCATGGTTCGAGCCGAAGACGGCAAGAAGATGAGCAAGAGTCGTCCAGAATCAATCGTTGATCCGTTAACAGTAATCCCTGAATACGGTACCGATGCATTGCGCATGGCGCTGATCATGGGAGTTTCGCCAGGTAATGATCAGAACTGGAGCAAGGCTAAAATTGAGACTAACCGAAACTTCTGTAACAAGCTATGGAATATTGCCCGTTACATAGAAGGCACACTTGATGACTCATTGGAGCGGGGTGTAAAACCCGAGCCAGTCAGTGCAGCAGATCATTGGGTACTGAAACAATTAAGCGATGGGGCAGATACAGTTGCTACTCATATTGCTGCCTACCGCTTCAGTGAGGCCTATGACGTGGTTTATCACTTGATTTGGGACGAAGTGGCGGATTGGTACGTAGAAGCCAGCAAATCGGCTCAGAATGCGTCAGTCATGAATTACGTGCTGGAGTCTGTTCTTAAGTTAGCTCATCCGATTGCACCGTTTGTTACCGAGACTATTTGGCAAACACTCCATCCAGACAGCGATACTCTTTTAACACTCGCTCCGTGGCCACAAGCCGCTAAGTACGATACCGAGCAGGCCGAAGCCTTTGAGAAGATCAAGACAGTAGTTTCTGAAGTTCGACAGATCAAGACACTACTTGGCATTACTGGTGCTAGTTTGTTCTTTACCGATGCGCCGTTTATAGAAAACAACGCCGAGATTATTCGTAAGCTGACCCGTCTTGATACGGTTCGACAAGTTACAGATGGCAAGGGTCTGTATTTAACACAGACAACCGAGAGCTGCTGGCTCGATATTGACATTGAAACTGCTCGTGAGTTTACATCGAAGCTAGAAGAAAAGCAGGCGGCAGCCCACAAACAAATTGGTCTTTTAAATAGCCGGCTCGGCAATGCGGCATACGTAGACAAGGCTCCAAAGCACTTGGTAGATCAGACAAAGCAACTATTGACCGACCTACAGGCTGAAGTAGCAACCATTGAAGAGCAGTTAGCCCAGTTTAAAGAGCTTAGCTCTTAGAAGCGTACGACAAGACTTTCGAGCTTGAACTTTTTGTTCGGCTTTGGCCCAAAGGTGTTGCGTTCTTTTTGGCCAGGCAGCGCACACACCGCTGCTAGAACAAAGAAAACGATAATGTTAAGAAACCACAGGTTAATCAGGTGCGAAACAACCTCAAGAATAATAAATGACCAGAGCAATAACAGCCCTGGGTAACCTATGTCGTGCATTCGTTTAACAAATAAGACCGATGCATAGAAAAAGAAAAATAGGGCAGGGATAGCAAAGAGGGAATAGAGTACCTTAAAAACGGTAGATGATCCGCCAGCGCCACTAACAAGAATGTCAATAATAGCGACCGGCACAATGTAGATCAATGCTACAAATCCAAGGACTCCAAGCCCAATTGCATTGCCAAGTACAAACGTTTTGCGGTTAATTCGACCTTTATAGGCAGGTAACATGCCCTTATTGTATCGAAGTTTTAGCTGACTGGCACGTAACCGCCAGTTTTTGCTTGGAGATCAAAGTTTTCTTCTATAAACGCAATCACCTTTTGCGGGTCAACACTGTGATGAAAAACAATGTTTGGGCCGTGCTGGTCGAGGTATACCGCTTCTATATCACCATCATCATTCTTGGTAAGTCCACGCGACGTATTTTCGCCGCACTGGTGACTACCGCACTCATATTCACGTTGCGAGACTGTAGAGATTTCTGAATCAGGTTTGATAGGGCAGTGGAAATGCACGATACAATCCTTATCTGGATGTTGTTCGAAAACAATGCGCTGCGACTGGCCGCCAACCGACGGCTTGCTGCCGTATGCCAAAACCTTATCATCACCATCGGTTTCGACTTTAACTAAACCAATTTCATCTAGTTGATTAAAGTTAGTTTTACGCCGAGAGGTCAGGAATGTCTTGTCACCAATCTTGGCTGCAAAGTGACCAGCAGTCACTCCCAAAAATGGCTTATATGCTCCCGCTTCGATACAGTGGTCAACTACTTGGCGCAGAGCAGGGAAGACTTCTTCGCTTTGCCACGGCACTGGCTCGCCGGCTACAACGGTCGATTCGGTGAAGCTCAGCTGAGACCTAAGCGCGGCTATCTCTACCAAGCCACGAAGCGCGACAGCACGATCAGTAGTCTCGTGATAAAAAGCTTCTTCTGGAGTGATGACCATGTTGTTACGGGTCTTCGGATCGTTCGCTAGCACCAAATTAAGACTGTTACTTTTGAGTAACTTGAGACCTTTTGAGTATTGCTCCTCTGGATTGGCGCCAATCGTGGTCTTAAAGCCAACTGCAAAAATGTCTTTGCGAGGTTTTTGACCATTGACTGAATCTTTACGAAACATCGATACGACTTTTGGGGTGGCCTCAAGATCAAGCGTATACGTTTCGGCTGAACTAAGTCGCTCAGCATGGTTACCCGATTCGATATCTCCAATACTGCCCTTGAAGTCTGCTATTGCTGGGTTCCAAAAGATCATCTTGGTTGCGTAGTCTGTTACAAGCGACTCGGCTAATTGCTGCAGATCGTCAGATGTTTCTATACGACTCTCGGGATCGGCCATACGCGTTAGATGTAGATTGGTATCCATTTGCGGCATGAGCTCTCCGCAGAGCTCGGCAAGCTGGCGAGCGGTCGTACCGTAAGCCGGCGCGGCTAAAGCCAGATGATTTCTGACTGGCTCGAAGGTGCCGCCTCCTACAACATGAATTTGTTTTCGGTATATTGCATCGCGTTCCATGATGGGCTCCTATTTAATGCCCTGCATGCTAGCGTTGTTCGACCAGATTTAGAATATTTTTATATGCAGTAAATATATACAATAAGAATTTACTGTATGATTAATATATGAATAAATTACATCTAATACTTGATAGGGCAGGTTTGAGCGATAGCGAGAAGACTGTATATATAACTGGGAGAGAGCTCGGTACCAGTGAAAGCAGTTTACTTGTGTCTAAAACCAGATTGCCTCGCCCAACTGTGATGACGGCCCTGACTGGGTTACGTGAGATAGGTTTATGCTTAGTAACCAAGCGTGATGGACGAAGCTTGTTTTACACCATGCAGCCACCCCAAGCACTGGCTACCCACTTAGGGGCTAAGATTCGGTCGATTGAGTCTGTAATTGATACGATTCAGCAGCTACCGCCAGAGGCACCGCCGGTGCATGCCGAGCATAAAACAGAGCAAACTGAGCTCATTAAACACCTTGAACTAGCCTTACAGTGCCAGAGCCGACAGTGGCGCATTATTGCCCCTAAAGACAACGCTTTGCGGTACTTGCCCGAGCCATTTATTACCCACTTTAAAGCAACAAGATCACGCCGACAAATTGGAACCCAGACACTATGGGAGGGTGCATACAGTAAACAGGCGATATCGCTACTCGACACCTTGATGCGAAAGCCACGCTATCTACCAAAGAGCACTTCTATTGATTCAATGATCATAAGTTTTGATGCATCGCTACTGTTAATCTCTGGCAAGACTAATCCTGCCAGTGTACTTGTACATGGAGAAGACATGGTTATGACTTACAATACACTGTTTGATTTGGCGTGGCGGTCGTGTCGCGAGACTAGCTAAACTCAAGCGCTTCACGGAC
Organism: Candidatus Saccharimonadia bacterium; assembly: GCA_023263015.1. Classification (GTDB taxonomy): domain Bacteria; phylum Patescibacteriota; class Saccharimonadia; order Saccharimonadales; family 2-12-FULL-41-12; genus JALQXV01. Next base: position 604 of record JALQXV010000107.1, on the reverse strand, counting down.
TCGTTGTGCAGAATCAGCAGGGTCGTAGTCGTTAAACCAAATAGAGTGCCAGCCGGCTCGTTCGGCCATGGTGACATTTAGTTTAGTATCGTCAACTAGCAAAATTTCGTTTGGTGGGGCGCCGGCTTTTTGTTCTGCAACTTGGAAGATAGCTGGGTCTGGCTTGATAAGTTTTACCTCTGATGAATCAATAATGGCATCGTACGGGAGTTTTGGAATAAGACCGCGCTGCATCATTGAATCGATAAGCCCTGGCATGATGTTGCTCAGCAAACCTATTTTGTAGTGCTTAGAGGTCCATTCAACCAGTTCGGCCATGCCAGCGATTGAGGTAATGGCGTCGAGGTAGTAGTTGCTCCAGTCAAAATTTTCGACATTGAAACTGCGTCCGAGGGTTTGATTAAAGTCGTCTAACGACATAATACCCTTACAAACCGCGTCGTTATACTGAACATACGTTGCTTCGACGATGTCAGAAGGAATGCCGGTGTCGGCTGCGATGAGCCCAAAGGTTCTTTGATAGAACTGCACAAGGCAGCCATTAATATCGAAGTAAACAAAGGTAATGCCACGCTTGGACTGTTTTTTACGCCCAACCGGAGCA
>JALQXV010000054.1 GCA_023263015.1 Candidatus Saccharimonadia bacterium | reverse complement strand
TTTTACCGGTATGGTGTTGGCGAGTCGCGTTAGTGCAGTGCGTTGGCGTGTTTTAACGATGATTTGCCACGTCCAGGTGTTGTTGCGCTTTTCGATAAAACTAGGGGCGGGGCCGCTAATTTTAACTGGTTCGCCGGAGGCACGTATAAAGTCGATGATCTGGTCGCAGCTGCTAAGAACGGTAGCTTGGCGGGCGCGGGTAACCTCGATTTTCATGAGGTGGAAGAATGGAGGAAATTCGAACTGTTCGCGTTCGGTGAGTTGGGTTTGGTAAAAATCGGCCCAAGTGTGCTTTTGGATAGCAGTTTGGACGGCTGGGTTTACTGGGTCGTAGGTTTGAACGACAACCGAGCCGGCACGGTGCCCGCGACCAACGCGTCCAATCAGCTGGTGCATGAGTTGGTAAGAGCGTTCGCTCGAAGTATAGTCGGGGAACTGAAGTTCGTTTTCGGCCAGTAAAATGCCAACTAGACCAAGACGCGGGAGGTCGTGGCCTTTGGCAAGCAGCTGGGTGCCAACCAAGATATCGATCTTGCCAGACACAATATCGGCGTGACGAGTTTCGAGTCGTTCGGCTTTACGGTTGTCTTTGTCAAAGCGACCGACGATTGCATCGGGGAAGGCGTGTTGAACAGCTTCGACGATGGCTTTGGTTCCAGGACTCTTAAAGATGATGTCGTGGGAAGCGCACTCTGGGCAAACGCTTGGAGCAGAGCGGCTGTAGCCACACGTGTGGCACTGGAGCCGGTGTGTATCGCCGTGGAATGTGAGCGGGAGGTCGCAGCGTTCGCAGAGCGCGTGCCAACCACAACTTTGGCAAAGCAGTAGGCGAGCGCTGCCGCGCTTATTAAGGAAGAGTAATACCTGCTCGTGTTTATTAAGGGTCTGTTTAATCTGATTGAGTAGCGTTTGGCTGATAAGCGGATATTTAGTTTTTTCAGCACTATCCTTAAGTGAAACTACATGAGTAGTGATTTGACTTGGGTTGTCGCTGTCGAGAGCTTTCTTTTCCATACGGACGATTGGGATCTGCTTTTGCTCGGCAATGTAATATTCGCTAACAGGGGGAGTGGCTGAACCTAAGAGTAGTTGTGCTTTGTGCAAGTTTGAGAGTTGGCTGGCGACTCGGATCGACTGATAGTACGGGGCTTGGTCTTGCTTGTAAGCCGATTCGTGGAACTCATCGACTACAATCAGCCCTACGTTGTTGAGGGGAGTAAATAGGGCAGAGCGGGGTCCGATGACAATTTGCGGTTGTGTTTCGCTTAGGATTGCTTGCCAGACCGTACGACGTTTAGCAGGAGTGAGGTTAGAGTGGGTAACGTGAATCGGTGCATCAAAATGTGATTCAAATGTCTTGACGATCTGGGGTGAAAGGGCAATTTCTGGTACCAGTACGAGCACTGAACGACCAGCGGCTAGGGTTTGCTGAGCGCGTTCAATGTATACACGAGTTTTGCCGCTGCCGGTTGTGCCGTGCAGTAAAGTAGTTCGATTGGCTGGATTACTGCTTATGGCTACCGCGGTTTTTTGTTCAGGAGTTAGTGGTGGCGCCAATATGACTTCTTTTTTGTTGCTTGGTGACTCGGTGGGGTTTGGCAGGACGTAGTCTTTGCTGGCCGCTAGCGGCAAAAACTGCTGAGCAATTAAGCCAGTTGGAGCTGGGTAGTACAAGCGAAGCCATTTAAAAAGCTCGACATGTGTTTTGGGTAGGATGGTTGGCAGTACTTCGGTAATCTCGGTGGTCTTAAATTCGGGTTTTTCGACTTGGGTAACTATAAAAGCGGTAGTGACTATTGATCGTATTTTTACAACAATAATCTGGCCTATTTGCAGTTTTTGAGCGCTGCTGTAGGTGAGCAATGTTGCTCCATGATACTGCCGACTAGCGGGGGCTACCTCGTAGAAAAACATCGTATTAACAGTATACAACGTTAGGCTCTAAGATTTTTATATTGAATTCGAGAAACATAGGGTCTATACTAAGCGTTGTTAGAGTAACATCGAAAAGCTTATGTTAGACGTATTTATTACTTCACGAGTCCGCCGCAAAATTATTGTCGTATATGCCAAATATCCCGACTTTAAAACCCATGTCCGTGGACTTGCAAAACTGATCAAGGAAGACGCTGGAAACATTCAGCGTGAGTTGAAGCGCTTAGAAAAAATTGGTTTCTTGCAGTCGGAAAAGCAAGCCAATACAAAAATTTATTACACGAACAAACACTTTGTAATCTTTAAAGAACTGCAAAGTATCGTACTTAAATCCCAGCGCGCCACCCAAAAACGCCAGCAATAATCGCTGGCTTTTTTAGTTGTAAAATTCAGTTTAATGAATTTCTTTTTACTAACATTCAAGTAACTATATTAATTACTTGAAAACACCTAAGAACTAGTGTAAAATAAGAACCCTATGATACAAGTTACTAAGAAAGACTCTAAAGAGTCCACAGAAAACATGCTGCGACGTTTTACGCGTAAAGTTCAGCAGTCTGGCGTTATTGCTGCCGCTAAGCAAGTGCAATACTTTGAAAAGCCAATCAGTAAGCGCGATCGTCGCTTAAAGGCAATTGTTCGTCGCGAACGAAAAGCTGCCAAAGTTAAAAAACTTAAACTATCTTAATTAGCTCCTAAACAATGATCAAACAATCTCTTGGGCAAGATCTAAAGACGGCTATGCTCGCAGGTGATAAGCCTCGAGTACAGGCTCTTCAGACCCTCAAGGGAGCGATTTTAAATGCCGAAATTGCCGAAGGTAAGCGCGAAGAAGGACTGGCGGAGGATGCTGTAATTGCGTTGTTCCAAAAAGAACTTAAGAAGCGCAACGAAGCAGCTGCACTGTATGACCAAGGTGGTAATACTGAGTCGGCTGCCGAAGAACGATTCGAAGCTGAAATTATTCAGAGCTATTTGCCGGCTCAGCTTGATGAAGCGGCTATTAACGAGCTGATTGATCAAGCAATTTCTGAACTGAGTCTTGAGCTAAATAATCAGGCGATGGGTCAATTGATTGGCGCGGTTAAGCAAAAATCAGGTGGTGCGGCCGATGGTGCGCTTGTTGCCCGCCTTGTGAAAGCACGGTTGAGTTAGTGATCTTATTAATGGGTATCGCAGGTTCCGGCAAGGGAACTCAGGGCAAGCTGCTCGCAGAAACAACTGATTATAAGGTTATTTCAACGGGTGAACTACTGCGAGCCTATGGCTCAGAAGACCAGCACCGCCGAATGCATACTGGTGAACTTATTAGTGACGAAGAAGTTACAGAGCTACTTGATCGTGCTCTCGCTGAACTAGATGACCCAAATAAAACTATTCTTGATGGCTATCCACGATCTGTAGCACAGTCTAAGTGGCTACTTGGTCAGGCAGCTGGCGGACGGTTTAATATCCAGTACGTACTGCACCTGAACGCTTCTCGTGAAGCAGTTAAGCAGCGCATGAAAGATCGTGCTCGCACCGATGACCACGACGAAGCTATTGAAGCTCGTTTTAATGAATACGAGAAAGCGACTGTTCCGATTTTAGATTACTACCGTACTCACGGTATTGATGTTGTTGAAGTAAACGGCGAACAGCCGATTGAAACGGTCCACCAAGAAATTTTAGCAATCGACAAAGATAGAGGATAAGGTATTTGCGCGGATGTATACTCGTGTAAAAACAGCTTCAGAAATTACTAATATGCGCGAAAGCGGTCGTATTTTAGCTACCGTTTTGCAAGCCTTACGAGACGAAGTCAAAGAAGGTGTTACTACCAAAGAACTATCTGACATGGCCATGAAGCATGTTAAAAAACTCGGCGGTGAGCCGGCGTTTTATGGCTACCAAGGGTTTCCAGAGGCAATTTGTATCTCTGTTAACGATGAAATTGTGCATGGTATTCCGCGTACTGAAACGGTTATTAAGAACGGCGATATTGTTAGCCTCGACTTTGGCGTTAACTACAAAGGCATGATTACCGACAGTGCTATTTCGGTTATTTGCGGCGGGGTAGCACCAAAGCCAGTAGCCGACTTAGTTAAGTACACCGAGCAATCATTGATGGAAGGCTTGGCTGTCATTAAAGATGGCTGCTTTGCCGGTGATATTGGCTTTGCAGTAGAAAAAGTCCTTAACAAGCATGGCTACGGTATTATTCGCGATATGGTTGGCCACGGTGTTGGGCACGCTGTTCACGAAGATCCTAATATTCCTAATTATGGCCGTAAAGGTAGCGGAGCCAAATTGGTGGCTGGTATGACTATTGCAGTTGAGCCAATGGCTACGCTTGGTGGCGAGAGAATTAGTGTTGATTCAGATGAGTGGACAATTCGAACCGCCGACGGTTCGTTAGCAGCTCACTTTGAACACACGGTATTAATTACCGAAGACGGCTACGAAATCCTTACCCAACTTTAAAATCATTGGGTGCACGCTTTGCCGGTTGGAGTCTTGTCTGGCAGCTACCAATAGGTTAACAGTTGCGATCATCAGTCCATAAGCGTTATACTTGCCAGTATGCGTGATAACCAGCCCAATTATTTCGTAGGGCTTGATGTCGGCACCAGCGCAGTGCGTTGTATTGTCGGCAGTTTAGATTTAGCCAGCGAAGAGCCCAAGATGTCTGTTATCGGACATGGGTCATCTCAGAATTTAGGTATGCGAAAAGGCCTTGTGGTTCATCTTGATGATGTTGCTACTGCCGTTAACCAAGCTGTTAGCGAAGCGGAGCGCATTGCAGGTGTGCCAATTAGGCAAGCTACTGTTAATGTTAACGGAACTCACATTAGTGGTCTTGATTCGAAAGGCGTGATTGCAATCAGCGCTGCCAACCGTGAAATATCGCTTGACGATAAACTCAGGGTTGAAGATGCGGCCACGATTGTTCAGATCCCTCAGAACCGTGAAATTATTCAAGTATTTCCAAAAAACTATCGAGTCGACGGACACGATGCTATTAAAGACCCAATCGGCATGCGAGGCGTTCGTTTAGAGGTAGATACACACATTGTGACCGTGGCGACCCCTAATATTCGCAGTCTCGATGCTTCACTCGAAAAGGCGCACATTGTGCCAAACAACCACACGGTTTCTGGTCTTGCCGCAGCCGAAGCAGTTTTGAATCGCCAGCAAAAAGAAGCCGGCACACTAGTGTTGGATATTGGTGCGAGCACCACTAATCTGGCAGTGATCGAGGATGGTGAAGTGCAGTACGTGTCTGTTATTCCTGTTGGCGGCATGCATATTACCAACGACCTCGCTATTGGCCTTAAAACTGATCTAGAAATTGCCGAACTTGTTAAGACTCAGCACGCTGCTTTAGCAGGAGCTGGCAAACAGGGTCGGTTAAGCGTTTCTTACGACAAGATAAATTATGCTTTTGAGTCAGAAGATATTTATATGATTGTCGAGGCTCGCGTTGAAGAGTTATTCGAGTTTGTCGAAAAAGAACTCCGCCATATCCATAAGTCACGAAAGTTGCCTGGTGGTGTGGTTATTGTTGGTGGCACGGCCAATATTCCTGGCATTGCTAATTTTGCGCGTGAACAACTACAGTTACCAGCTCGTCTCGGTAAGCTCGAAGGGGTGACCGGCCTGCTGGATGACATTAAAAAGCCTGAATACATTTCTGCTATTGGTTTGATGCAACTTGATATGTTGTTTGCTGAGCAAATGGACATGCAAGGCTCGGCTAGTCAGCCAGGTGGCAATATTATGAACACCGTGAGCGGATTATTTAAGAAGCTGCGCTAATTTATTACATAAATATGACTCGATTAGAGTCACTTTACCTGTTACGGGTTTGAACCTAGGCATTGCCTAAGGTATACTGCTTGAATAGGGTAGATATCAGAAGGAGAATTGGAAGCATGCCTCAAGTTTCACCGGCTATAGAAACATTTGCACGAATTAAAGTTATTGGCGTGGGCGGCGCTGGCGGCGCGGCCGTCAATCGCATGATCGAGTCGGGCGTTAACGGCGTAGAATTTATCGCTATTAACACTGATGCTCAAGCTCTCCATTACTCCAAAGCAGAAACAAAAATTCATATTGGAACCGAAACAACGCGCGGCCTTGGTGCCGGCGCAGACCCTTCAGCTGGCCAGCGCGCGGCAGAAGAATCGTACGACGAGATTAAGGCAGCCCTAGAAGGTGCCGACATGATATTTGTAACAATTGGTGCTGGTGGTGGAACCGGCTCAGGAGCTGGTCATGTGGTCGCTAAGATCGCCAAGGATGCCGGCATCTTGGTAGTTGGTTTTGCAACCAAGCCATTTGCGTTTGAAGGTGAAAAGCGTCGCGCTAACGCCGACACGGCTATTGCTAATCTTCGATCAGCCGTCGATACGCTAATCATTATTCCAAATGATCGTTTGCTACAAACAATTGATCGTTCAACCCCGATTCTGCAAGCCTTTAAGGTTGCCGACGACGTGCTTCGTCAGGGTGTTCAAGGTATTTCTGACCTTATTACAGTGCACGGTCTTATTAACTTGGACTTTGCCGACGTTAAGGCTGTAATGAGCAGCGCCGGTTCAGCTTTGATGGGTATTGGCCGCGCCAGTGGCGACAACCGCGCCGTCGAAGCCGCTCAAGAGGCAGTTGAATCTCCATTGCTCGAAGTTTCTATTGATGGTGCTCGCGGTATCTTGTTCAACGTTATTGGTGGCAATGACATGTCGATGCACGAAATCAATACTGTTGCCGAAACGATCACTGCTTCAGCTGATCCAAAGGCTAACATTATCTTTGGCGCCACAATTAGTCCCGAGCTTGAAGGCGAAGTGATTGTTACAGTAGTAGCAACCGGCTTTGAGGAGGCTTACTTCAATAAGTCTGCCGACGAAGCAGCTCCTGCGGCTAAACTACCGTCTACCTACACTGAACCTCGTCCGGCTATTAAGACGACTGAAGAAGTTCCAGCCGACATTAATATGAATCTCGAAGAAACTACCGAAGCCGAAGAAGCGGCGGTTGATTTTACTAAAGATCAGAGCCAAGCTCCGAATATTTGGTCACACATCGAACCTGACCATACAGATGAGCCAAAGAAAGAAAAAGACACGCCCGCTCCAACTACTCCAGCTAACAATCATTTGTTTGAAGAAGACGACGAAATCGACAAGCCTTCATTCCTTCGAAGACTCGGTCTTAAGAAGCAACAAAAAGACGAAGATTCAGAAGATAAAAAAGACTAGGGTTGAATGGCGCAAAAATGCGTCATTTACCTCTGTTATAACTGTGTAATTAATACCACGTAAAAGTGCTTGCAGTACGCTAGCTATAGCGTTATGATAATTAGTACGAACGCTATAGGTAGCGTGGCACATTCAACAACAAAACCACCGCGGTAGGTGGTTTTATTAACCTAAGGGGGTATGCATGAACTGTAGTCACTGTCATGCGGCCGATACTAAAGTTATTGAGTCACGCGAAGCCGGTGGCGGCGAATCAATTCGTCGTCGGCGTATGTGCACCGCTTGTAATTATCGTTTTACAACGTATGAACGAATCGAGCGGCCACAACTAATCGTAGTAAAGAACAATAACGTCCGAGAGTTATTTAATCGCGATAAATTACTGGCTGGATTGTATCGAGCATGCGAAAAGACATCAGTTACCAGCGTTCAGCTGGAGCAACTAGTCTCTGAAGTCGAACAGCAACTATACGAGTGCGGGGAAGTAGAAATACAGACCGGCAAAATTGGCGAAATTGTCATGGACAAGTTAGCTGAACTCAACGAGGTTGCTTACGTCCGATTTGCCAGCGTTTATCGTCGTTTTAAGGATATTGCTAGCTTTGAACGAGAGCTATCAGATATTCGTCGACGAAAGACCGAAGTCGGATCGTCTTCTAAAGAAACCGTTGAAGCTTAAGTAGCTTCGACGGCTCTCCTCGGTGCTTAAGCCTTGAACACCGTGGAGAGCTCAACTTCATCTCCTAGAGACGGATGAAGAACTCTAAACCAAAAACTTTAAAAAAATAATCCAAAAACCATACACAAGTGAGGGTATTACTATGGGGCAAACAGCCAACCTAGCGTTGGGTCGTCTTTTCACCGACCCAAAAACCAAGGCATATGACCAGTTAAACTGGGTCAGCCGCGATTCAATCATCAGCAATCCAACGACCGGTAAAGTGGTCTTTGAGCAGCTCGATGTTGAATTTCCTGATAGTTGGTCACTTAATTCGATTAATATCGTTGCTCAGAAATATTTTAGCGGTACTCCCGATACTAAAGAGCGAGAAACTTCGCTCAGGAGTTTGATCAATCGTGTCGTTGATACGATCACGCGCCAAGGTGTCCAAGAGGGCTATTTTGACAATGACGCTGAAGCCGAGACGTTTCGTGAGGAGCTTAAGTATATTCTAGCTACCCAGCGAGCCGCTTTTAATTCTCCAGTATGGTTTAACATCGGTGTGCCAGATCGCGCACAGCAAGCTAGCGCTTGCTTTATCTTGGGTGTCGAAGACACGATGCCGGCTATTCTTAACTGGTACCGCGAAGAAGGGATGATCTTTAAGGGTGGTTCTGGTTCAGGTATTAACCTTAGCAATATACGTAGCTCAGTAGAGCCGCTTGGCAAAACCGCTGGTACTGCCACCGGCCCGCTTGGGTTTATGCGTGGCGCTGACGCTTCGGCTGGTGCTATTAAGTCAGGTGGTACTACCCGACGTGCGGCTAAGATGGTGATTCTTAATGTTGATCACCCTGATATCGAAGAGTTCATTTGGGCCAAAGAGGTTGAAGAGCGTAAAGTTCGTGCCTTAGAAGCGGCTGGCTTTGATATGACGCTGGACGGCAAAGATTCCTTTAGCATTCAGTATCAGAACGCTAACAACTCAGTACGTGTAACTGATGAGTTCATGGAAGCAGTTGAGAAGGATCTTGACTGGGACCTTCGAGCCGTAACGACTCGCAAGCCAGTTAAAACAGTTAAGGCTCGCGATATTATGCGCCAGTTTGCTCAAGCTGCATGGGCCTGCGCTGATCCAGGCATGCAGTTCGACACCACAATTAATCGCTGGCACACTACGCCGAATGCTGGACGTATCAACGGTTCAAACCCATGTTCAGAGTATATGCACCTCGACAATTCAGCCTGTAACTTAGCTTCGATCAACTTACTTCAGTACTTAAAAGACGATTATAGTTTTGATATTGAGGCCTTCAATCACACCGTAGAACTTGTTTTTACGGCTCAAGAAATTTTAGTTGGTTACAGTGAATATCCAACCGAGAGCATTGGTAAAACCGCCAAGGCCTATCGAGAGCTTGGCTTAGGTTACGCTAACCTTGGTGCGTTATTGATGGCGCAAGGTTTGGCCTATGATTCTGCCGAAGGTCGGGCACAGGCAGCCGCTATTACTGCGCTTATGACGGGTCACGCATATGCAACGAGCGCAAAGATCGCAAGTAAGGTCGGACCATTTGCTGGTTTCCATAAAGATCGTGACAACATGATCGGTATTCTTAAACAACACCGTGTAGCGGTTAACGATATTGATGCTAGTCTTGTTTCTGAACAGCTCCTAAGCGCTTCTGCGAGCGCGTGGGATGAAGCTGTTGAACTAGGTCAAGTGCACGGCGTTCGCAACTCACAAGCATCTGTGCTGGCTCCTACTGGGACAATTGGTTTGATGATGGACTGCGACACTACCGGTATTGAACCTGATCTTGGTCTGGTAAAGATTAAGAAGTTGGTTGGCGGCGGCACAATGCACATCGTTAATCAAACGGTGTCACGTGCGCTTAAGACGCTCGATTACTCTCCATCAGAGATCGAAGCTATTGTTGAATACATCGATACCGAAAAGACAATCTTAGGGGCTCCAGCTCTTAAAGAAGAACATAAAGATGTATTTGCATGCTCAATGGGCGATAACTCAATTCATTATCTTGGCCACGTTAAGATGATGGCGGCGGTGCAGCCATTTATCTCGGGTGCGATTTCTAAGACAGTTAATATGCCAGAAGAAACTACAGTCGAAGAAGTTGAGCAGCTACACATTGAAGCGTGGAAGCTTGGTCTCAAGGCGGTAGCTATCTACCGAGATAACTGTAAAGTAGCTCAGCCGCTTGCAGTCGCTCAAAAAGAAACCCCCGAAGAACCAAAGCCTGAAGCAGTTGCTGCAGAGCAGCCAGTTGTTATCAAGGGCGCGGTTCGCCGTAAGCTACCAAAAGTACGCAATTCAAAGACATATAAGTTCCAAATTGCTGACTTAGAAGGCTACTTTACTATTGGTGAATACGAAGATGGCGCACCTGGTGAACTGTTTATTAATGTCAGTAAGCAGGGTTCAACACTGTCTGGCTTGATGGACTCATTTGCTATTAGTGTTAGTCACGGACTCCAGTTTGGTGTGCCGCTTAAGAGCTACGTTAAAACACTTCGTGGTGCGAGTTTTGCTCCATCGGGCATTACAGATGACCCTGAAATTCGAACTGCTAGTTCGATTACAGATTACATTATTCGTCGCTTAGCGCTTGATTATTTAAGCTTTGACGATCGTCTTGAGCTTGGTTTAGCAGACTTTGACGATATGCCAGAGGCTCAGATTAGTCTGCTTGAAGAAGATGATGTTTCTATTCCATCTGAATCAGCAGTAGTATCAGAACCAGTCGTGATAACCGCACCAGTCGAAAGACCTCAAATACAGGTTCAAGAAGACGGTACTGCGCCACTTTGCTATAACTGCGGTAATCAGACTCAGCGCTCAGGTAGCTGCTATGTCTGTAACTCCTGTGGAAGCACTACAGGCTGTTCGTAGGATAGAAGCGCGTTCAGCAAAAGCTCAAAAGCCCTGACCGAAGTCGGGGCTTTTGCATTGGCTGAAATTATGTATATACTAATGCTTATGAAGGTGGTGGTGTTATATCGGCCGAACTCAGAATTCTCTCGTATGGTAGAAGAATTTGCCCAAGAACTTGAGCGCGAGCATCAGGCTCGTATTGATCTGTTGAACATTGACACGCGAGATGGTTCTTCAACAGCAAGCCTGTACGATATTATGCAAAACCCCGCAATTCTTGTGCTGCGTGACGACGGCCAGCTGGTTCAGCAATGGCAGGGCGGAACCTTTCCTCCGAAGAGTGAAGTTAGTTACTACACGCACGTCTAGACATCTGCTATAATGTTGTCACATACACTTCGCTTTTGTGCAAAATACAGAGGTGAATGAGTGGCTATCAACCACGAATGTATCGGAAAGAACGCTCTATTGGGCTAGTAGAATTCGACGAGTTAGATCCGTAAAAATCTTAAAGTAAGCGCTAAGCAATGATGAATTCTTAAGCATCATGTTTGGAAGTCAGATGGTACCGTCCTTAAACAAGGATTCTGACAATCAAACATGGTGCTTTTTGTTTACAGACAAAAGTTCACGGCAATACAAGAAGGAGCACAAGTAGTGAAGTTCAAACAAGGCACACGTCGCAGGGCACTAGAATACGAAAAAGACCTCGTACAGTACTGGAAAGAAAACAAGACCTTTGAGAAATCGATTGAGAATCGACCGGCTAGTAATAGCTTTGTTTTCTACGACGGCCCGCCGTTCATTACCGGTGTTCCTCACCACGGCACACTGTTAAGTTCGCTCGTAAAAGACGTCGTGCCACGCTACCAGACTATGAAAGGGAAGCGTGTTGAACGGCGTTGGGGCTGGGATACTCATGGTTTGCCGGCCGAGAATTTTGTCGAAAAAAAGCTCGGCATCACTGACCGCCATGAGATTGGTACTAAGATTAGTCTTGAAGACTACATCAAGACAGCGCGTGAGAGTATGATTCAGACCGGTGCACTATGGGAAGACACTGTTGACCGAATTGGTCGCTGGGTCGACTTTAAGGGCGCCTACAAGACCATGGACAAAGAGTACATGGAATCAGTGTGGTGGGCATTTAAGACACTGTACGAGAAGGGTAAGATCTACCAAGGTGAACGTGTTTTAATGTATGACACCAAGTGGGCCACGCCACTGTCTAAGGCCGAAGTTACTATGGATGCTGGAGCGTATCAGGTGGTGACTGACCCAAGTGTCTACGTAAAGTTCCCACTCGTAGGAGAAAAGTCTGCGTTGTTGGCATGGACAACAACTCCATGGACATTGCCAGCCAATACCGCCACCGCCGTTAACCCAGACGTTGATTACGTTGAAGTAAAGCTTGGCGACGAGCAATTTATCTTAGCAAAAGAACTGGCAGATAAGGCTCTGACAGATGAAAAACATCGCACGCTCGAGTACACGGTGCTCCGTACGCTTAAAGGTAGTGAGCTGGTTGGTAAAGAATATGAACCGCTATTTGAACACCGAGGTCATAATGCTCACAGGGTTTGGGCTGCCGACTACGTTACAACCGATTCTGGTACGGGCGTAGTACATTTGGCTCCTGTCTATGGTGAAGAAGACTTTATCTTGGCGCAAGAAATGGGCTTTCCTGCAGTTCACGTATTGGACGAATATGGAATCTATACCGAAGGTGACTGGGAAGGCAGGGAAGTCTGGGAGACGAACAAGCTGATTGCTAAGGAGCTCCATAATCGAGGCGTAGTGTGGAAGATCGACTATATTCAGCACGAGTATCCCCACAACTTGCGCAACGGTAACCGCATAATGTACCGAGCTCACCCGAGCTGGTTTATGGATATCGACGGTCAGCGCACCGAAATGTTAGAAGAGAACACTTCTAACATTAACTGGTTCCCAAAGCACCTTAAGCATGGTCGTTTTGAGAATACAGTCAAACAGGCTCCAGATTGGAACTTGTCACGTGATCGCTTTTGGGCCACCGCAATGCCGGTATGGAAGGGTGTCGACAAAGAAGGCAACGAGCTCATTAAGGTAGTCGGGAGTTACGCTGAACTTAAGGAGCTCAGTGGTGTTGAGCTCGATGATTATCACCGTCCGTGGGTCGACGATATCACCTTCACTATTGACGATGTTACCTACACACGCATCGATAAAGTACTCGACTGCTGGTTCGAAAGTGGCAGTATGCCGTTTGCCCAGTTCCATTACCCATTCGAAAATAAGCAAAAATTTGAACAGAATTTCCCTGGTGACTTTATTGTTGAGTACATCGGCCAAGTACGTGCATGGTTCTACTATGTACATGCCGTTAACGTTGGCCTATTCGGCCATAATGCCTTCAAGAACGTGGTAGTCACAGGTAACTTGATGGGTAATGATGGCTTTAAGCTGAGCAAGTCGAGAGGGAATTTTACCGATCCAAACGAACTCATGGATAAGTTTAGCGCCGATAGTCTGCGCTTACTATTGATTGGTTCGCCGGTGATGAACGGCGAGGATTTTACGCTGCTCGACAAAGACGTTGGCGATGTGGCTCGTAAGTTAAGCATGATCTGGAATATGTACGATTTCTTTACAATGTACGCCGACGTTGATAAATGGGAGTGGGAGGGCGATCTTGCCGATCCAACTCCTGAGCTGACTAACTCATTAGATATTTGGATCGTGAGCCGCTTGCACCAGCTAACGGCTGAAGTAGATGTTAATATGCAAAACTACAATCTACCGAATGCAGTAAAGCCGATCTTGCCATTTATTGAAGATGCTTCGAACTGGTATGTCCGTCGCAGTCGCCGACGCTTCTGGAAGAGCGGTGACGATGCCGATAAGCAGGCTGCATATCGTACGCTTCACTACGTTCTAGCGCAGTTAAGTATGGTGATTGCACCATTCACCCCATTCTTGGCCGAAGAACTGTACCAGAAGCTCACAGGTGGCGAAAGCGTACATCTACTAGACTGGCCATCTGCTGGTCATGTTAACGAACTGGTAGTCCGAGACATGGCATTTGTTCGAGAAGTGATTAACGACGGCTTAAGCCAGCGGGCTCGAAATACCGTAAAAGTAAGGCAGCCGCTACAGTCGGTCAGTATTCGTGACACCGATGGAATCTTGAACGATGAGCTACGCAGTGTGATTGCAGAAGAGCTTAATGTGAAAGAAGTGATCGGTCATGCTCACGCCGAAACGGAGCTAACAGTGCTTGACCTAACGCTAACGCCAGCACTCCGCCGTGAAGGTATGATGCGAGAAGTAGTTCGCCACGTCCAAAATAGTCGCAAGCAAGCTGGCCTGCAAGTTGACGATCGAATTGCGTTGGGCTTATCGACTGACGATAAAGAACTGGCTAAAGCTATTGCGGATTTCAAGGATGTTATTGTTTCTGAGACATTGGCGAATTCGCTTACAGGAGCCCCCGATCTCGCCTATAAAGTCAGCGTTAAGGTCGAAGGTGCTGAGTTGGAGCTTGCATTACAAAAAGACTAATGTCGCACAATTTCTAATGCAGTGCTAAGTGGCTCTTAGCACCTTTGACAATTGACCTCTAATCTGTTAACATCTATTGAGATCATTTTAATAAATTTAAAGGATAATCTAAGATGAAAAAAGCCGTAATCGCTACTGGCGGAAAGCAATATCTCGTTGCTG
>JALQXV010000045.1 GCA_023263015.1 Candidatus Saccharimonadia bacterium | reverse complement strand
GAAGAATATTTACGTGACCAACTACGAAGCACCATTTACGCAAACGTTGCTCCCGAAGACTTTAGAGTTTACATGCGTGTCTTAATTCAATTAACGGAAACTGTCGAACGCTAAGCGAGCGCACCAGATAAGCCAGTTCGTCCAACTAGCACGTGCAGAGGTTCAATGAGATACTGCAAATCTGCTGGGATTGAAGTAACCAGCTGCCGCAACGATTCGTGTGTACCCCGATCTTTTTGAACAAACTCAATCAGTTCTGCCAAGGCCTGAGAATCTTGCACTAGGTGATACGCAAGCTTTAAACGCTCGGCTGGCTTAACCTCTACATTTAGCAAGGTATAGACTTCTTCAAGGACTTCATCAACTTGCTGCACAGCTTCTACATCAACAAATGCAGCCCGATCTGCCTCATACACGACATCGGTGATTCGATCCAACATGTCATCAATCTGCTCATTAAACTCCTCGATTTGTTCTGGACTTTGCATAGCCTGATCTCTGACTTCGAATGCTAAAACTAGATTCTGAACGATTACTTCTGTCGTCGCTGGCTTGGCTTTGATTTGGGCAGTAGCTTCTGCTTCTGGGAGTAACGATACAGTTTCTGCAGATACTTCGGTCATCCCCTCATCGGCTGCTAGTTCAGTAGTTATTTCATTATTCACATAATCAATCGCATCTGTCGCTTCAACGACTACAGGTTTATCAGGATCTAGTTCAGTATATGCGGTTACTCCAATCGACTCCGGCTCGTTAGATTGAGCGGTAGAAAAGACTGGCTCATCATTACTAGCTGCTGGCTCTGCTGCTCGGGGCTGGGCATCAGTATGATTCTCGTTTGTTACAGCAACGATATTCTCGGGGGCCACGACTAAAGAATTGTCAGTGGATAGTACTTCATAAACTGAATTACTATCCACGTGCTTGGCTACAAAAACTGGAGCTGGGGCATTATCAATTTCGTCTGCAGTAGGCTCATTAACGGCCACCGTCACTTCGTCCAAAGCTTCTTTAATGCTGTTAGCTTTTGGCACTTCTACGCGAGCAGCAACTTGTGACTGGACACTTACGTCCACCTCAGTCTTCTGTTCAGCTATAGTTTTATCGGTATGTATTTCTGGTGTAGATGCATTGGCTTCGATAACTTGTTGCTGGACTTCTCTTTCGATCTGGTTTTGAACTTCGCTGGCAACAACGTGGTCTTGCGCCACTACAATACTTTTTTGAGATTCATTTGCTAGGCTTGTCTTAGTTTGCTGATAGTTTTCGGCTGCTATCTTGGTTGTTTCTTGAACTGTCTTTGCGATAGCTGCAGATTCCATAGTAGCTTGATGAGGCGTCTGTTCAAGCTGGAGCTTTCTTTGAGATTCAATCGCTGACTTAACTTCTTGATATTCTTTGGATTCGGGCTGAACTTCGAAGCGGCCAATAATTGCACCTAGTGCCTTTTCACCAAGACTGCTTAAATGCGGGCATACTTTACCCTTTCGAAAATCTTCTTCGGTTGCAACGTAATCCTTGTATCTAATTAGACGCTCACCGTCTTGAACGGCCACTTGTTCGATAGCTGGACGCTGTGTAGGGTCGGGTTGGGCTTCTTGGACTATAGAGGCGTTATCTTGGGCATGCTCAATGGCTTGATTAGCTTCTAGCGTTTGGACGCGTTGCTGTTCACCGCGTTCCGCGTTGTCTAGCTGCGCCTTAATTGCCTCACCCTCTTCGTGCATGCCTAGTTTTTACTTGGGTGAGCAGCGTCGTACTTTTCCCGAGCACTTTCAATGATAATGTCGATTAGCTCTGGCTCTTCTTCGGCTAGGTCTCGGAGATGTGGGCAAACAGAAAATGCAAATTCTACACTACCTTCCTGTAATCCAAGTTCAGGATTTGTAGGATCTTCAAATAGAATCATCTCGGCTCCCTGCGCATCAATGACCCTCTGTGTTTGTTCGCCGTACACTATTTCTGTTTTAGGTTCGCCTTCTTGTGGTGCCATATTCATCCCTTATGCTTTTTCTATTATCTCATATAATGCTAGTTCAACATAAATTTTGCCTTTAATAGACTGCCCATGCCGAGGATTTCTTTGCGCCACTCAAAGACACCGTAACCTCCCACAAATACAGCTGCCATTCCTGCAATCCATAACTTAGGATCATCAGATTTCATCGGGGTTTCTATGTCTTTAATATTAAGTGGGCCCGCTGGCGTGACCACTTTGCGACATCGTCCAGTTTCAAGGTTACGTTCTTGTCCAGATGGGCATGGCTTTGACTCATTAGCTGAAGTTATATTCCTACACCTGTTTGTTTCTGGGTTTCTTATTTGGCCAACCTTACATGTACTCACAGCAGCCGGAACGGCCAGCTTGCGACACCTACCTGTGTCAGTATTACGTTCATAACCATCATCACATTCTTTCGCAATTTGTTGAGCTGAAATTTTGCGACAAGCACCTGTGTCTTCGTTTCTGTACTCGCCTACTGGGCATGGTTTTGCTGATAGCAGAACGTTTTCTGCATTGCGGGTTGGAGTGTACGTATATTGCCAGACATCGTTTATAAGTGCCCACGCAACACCTTCTGGTGCATCTACATATCCATCCGTTTTATGTATCTCGTTATCATAAATGTCTTTAAGAATAACGTTTGCCAACGAACTTGGGAGCGTTAAGCCCGTTTCTAGATCAGAGAATGATATATAGCCTCTTGGGGCAAGCACAACATCAGGCAATAAAAATTCTTTTTCTTGGTTGTTACTTAGTAGGATTTTGTAGTCTTTTAAGGGAATAGGCTGATCTGACGCATTAAAAAGCTCGATAAATTCTTGGCTGGAATCGGTCCCGATTGCGTTTGGCAAGATTTCTGTAATCATTAAATCATTTGAGGGCTTTGTATACTGGAGCTGTTCTTCAAATAGATTCTTGGGTGTACTCAGCACCAGTGCCTGTGAACTAAAATCGGCTAAATTATTATTTGTGTCGACACGCATTCCATCATCAATCTTTCTTTGCAAAGTTTTTCCATTAGTTGGAGCGTTCGTGGGCTGATATTCTGCAGCAACCGCGGAACCCCAACCAAGAACATCTACTGCTTGCTTTTCTGAATTGATTACCTTTATATGACCCGATGTCGTCGCCAGAGAAGCTTTAAATGTTGCGTCTGCGTCGTAACTAGCATTACTTTGGTTAAATTCTGCGGTTGTAATTACAAAATGTGACATGGGTTTGAGCATAATCTTTGTGATTTTATTAGGAGGAACTAGTGTATACAGATTTGTTTGTGTATTGTCACTTGAGCTTGAATATACGATTGACCAGCTTGTCACTTCGATTGCAGCGGTTGAGTTATTAAATAGTGAAATGTACTCTGCTGAAGCAGATGTTGTACTACCAAGCTGCACTTGATCAATGACTACAGCGTTGCTTAGCGCGAGTACCTTACTGTTGAGCGCTTGAAAAATTAATATACTAAAAATGCTCAGAGCTAGAAGTTGGGTTACGGAAGTCATACTGGGTTCTCCTTTTTAGATAGATGATGAGTGCCCCAATAAAAATATAGCTAGCGATGATTAAACTAGAATTAATCTTTAACTCGAATTGTGAATTGGGCAGTTCGGCCCAGAATTGAATAACCGACGTTGAGTACTTGAGAATAAGGTACGCAGGAAATCCGGCGATCACAGCTAGTGCAGGCAGCAAAATACCTACAATACCCGCCAGAAACGTACATAACATTGCTAACGGCACTAGTGGCAGAACCATTGCATTTGCCGGCAGTGCAAATACTGCAAAAATGCCAAATGATCCCAATATTATAGGTGTGGTTATGAACTGCGCTGCTAGGGTATCGACCGTCAGTTGACGGAAGGCACTTGGCTCTTTGTTAGGCCAAAAGTATTGATGGACTAATGGGGCTAAAACAATAACACCAATAAAAGAGAGAAACGACAAATACCAACCGAGGTCACCCCATAGATATGAAGGTTCAATCATAACAGTTACAGCTGCTGCAAAACTCAGTAGTATGAACGGGTGCATTTTGCGACCGTAATACCACACTAAGAGGCTTAGAAATGCAACCAAGCCTGCCCTAGACATTGATGGGCTAAAACCAGTCACCATCATAAATGAGAACACCATGAGGCTACTTGCGACGGTAGCAGTGAATTTTGATATTCTCATAAATAACTGGCGACTAAATAAAACTAAAATTGTTAAATTGTAGCCACTTGCAACTACAACGTGAGTTAAGCCGGTAGCTTTTATTTGTTGTTCAAGATCTTCTGGCAAAGCTGTCTTTTGCCCAAGCAAATAGCCTAACCCAAGACTAACTTGAGGCTCTGGTATAGCTCGTCTAATCCCATGTGCGAACCAATCACGTACTTGACGAGCAATATCTCCTGGGTGGACTCGAATAATTTCATTAACTGTTGCTCTGTATATAACAGCCGAAACATTACCAAAACCTTTCTCCAAAACGCCTTTAACAGTGACGATATCACCTCGTTTTATGTCCTTTTTATTTGCGCTAACCCATACTTTACCGCCAAGCCTTGCGCTCCCTATATTAATGTTTTTTAGGTAATAACGCTGACCACCTTTTTCGTCGTACGACACATCCTCCGCAACTGTGCCTTTTAGCGTTACTGCTACGCCGTAAAATTCATTGTAGGCAGCTAAATTAGACAGTAAGTGACATCCACGCCAAAAACCCATGAACATGCCAACTATAATTATGGTTGGCAATAACACCCTATATGGGAACATCAGAACTAGACAGGCACACACAAAGGTTATCCATATAAAAGGAGTGTTGACGTAGCCGTAAACAAGACACAATGCATCACCAACCAAGAAGCCCAAGCAGAGCCAAGCAATAAACCAAGAACGATGAGTTTTGCGCCACACAGCCCATCATAACGAAACAATATGAGCTAAGAATTAACTACTGGCAGAATCTGCGATGGGCATTTTTCTAAGATGCTTTTGGAGGTGTTGTAGTCGGCCTGCGTTATCCAGAGTTGGTATTTAACTTTGACTGCTATGCGGCGCGCGATGTATTGGCAACGGTAGTCTTTGTTGGGCGGCAGCCAACTGGCAGCGTCGGAATCGCTCTTCTTTTGGTTTGTGGGGCCATCGACAGCTAAAAGGTTGAGTGGATCATTGGCTAAGTTGTGGCGCTGATCGGCAGTAATTTGTTGGGCACCGGTTTGCCATGCATCTGACAGTGCGATTACGTGGTCAATTTGGACGGCTTCGCTGTTAGTGCGGACAAAAGCTATGTCGGTATTAGTATATGGATCATGTAGTTTACCTTGCATGACTGTGCAATCGGTAGCCGATTTAGTAACGACTTCGGTCATGTCTCGGCCAAGAATTACGTTACGTACGTCACAGTTGCCAGAACGCGCCCAGCCATCAGAAAATTGGCTGCGACTATAGCCAGTTTTTGGTGCCTTGCCTTTAATTGGCAAACTATTTAGGGCATCAATCGCCGGAGAGCCCTGAACGGCCACCGACTTAACAGCACCCTGTTCGGGCTTTTGCAGTGAATCATAGGCAAAACCAATAGCTAAAATGATCAACGGCACAACTGCCAAAATTATGCGGTAGGTTTGTCGACTCATATATCTATCTTAGACCAGACTGGTTACGTAATTCTTAATTTGTAAATAAGAATTCCATCCACGCATCAAAGTTTTGCTGGTGTTTGGGTTTAGCTGCCTCTTCGGCTAAAGCAACTTGCTCTGGTGCCGGCAACGGTTCAACAGTTTTAGTTAAAGCAACACTTTCTGGTATGGTGTACAGTTTTTCGCCAGGCGCAGCCTTACCAAACTGACGACGCGCACTGAGTTCTAAATACTGGTTACTCTCATAGTATTTGTTCTTTAATTTAAGGTTCTCGTTTTCTAACTTAGCTACATCGTTTTGTTGCTTTGAAACGGATATCTTTTTATCGAGTTCATAGTTAGTTTGCACAACTTTAATACCACTCCACGTAATGAGCAACGCAATGGCACCAAAGGCCAATAAACCCAAGGCACGCGCATCGGTGATGAGCTTAAATTTTTCGAGAAATATATTTTTATTTTCTTTCATTACGAAATACTCTAACCCAAGTATACCAATTAACCAGTCATTTCTGGTATACTCAATCTGTTAGCCGAGATTTAGGGGGCGTAGCTCATCGGTTAGAGCAGGCGGCTCATAACCACTTGGTAGTAGGTTCGATTCCTACCGCCCCCACCAATTTAAATACCACCAACTGTAGGTGGTCTTTTTATTTTCTTTTTTACTTAAAAGCTGCCGCAAGAACTAGACGAATGATATTATTGCAGTAAGGAGTGGTATATATGAAAAAGCTCAATAATAGTGGTTTCTCAACTGTTGAGGGTCTGCTTATAGTAGTTGCAATTTTATTCATTGGCGGGATCAGTTTTTACGTATTTAAGGTCAATCAAGACAACAGAAAGCAAGTCAATCTATCTACGCCGATAGCAAATAATGAAGCAACTCAGCCGGAACAACAGCCTACTCCTAAACAAGAAGTTCCTGCTCAACAATCGTTTCTTACTATTCAAGAGATGGGGGTCAAGCTCCCGTTAAGTGAATCTATTAAAGATGCATACTATGATAATAAGGACATAGCTACGGCTCCAGATATAATTACATTTAGTTTAAAGTCGCGCGCACTTGATGCTGAGCCAGACTGTAAAAACAGTAGTGCATCTACTGCTGTAATTACAAGAGTACCTGTAGGCAAGGAAGACCCCCGTCAGTCCGGAAAGAAGTATAGCGATACACAAGCTGATAAAGGAAAAGTTATAGGAGAATACTTTTACTTCGTAGGGTTGGCTCAATATCCATGTGCTCAAGATCCAAATAATCAAAAAATCCTAGAGAGAGTTCGTACAGAATTCTCGGATGCTGGCAAAAATATTTCTACGATTACCCCTTAACTATTAAGTAATCGCGATGCCGCAAAACCGGTAATTGCAATTAAGCCGGCGACAATTAGTCCGCCAACTACGTCACCAATTGAGCCGGTGATGCCGGGGATCTGTTCAATAAAACCAGTAAATTGGTTCCATGTATCGCGAATTGAGGTTAGTAAGTTTTTGCCGCTATCGACTGTTTCTTGAGCTTCGGTCATTAATTATCTCCACTTATTAAGTTTAATGGTCTACTGTACTAGCCTAACATCGTTCAAAGTCAGCGTCGCGCACAAATGCCAGATTAACTTCCGAAATAAAACCGGTTTCGCCCTCCGACGAAATTTTTACCCACGTATCTGAACCTTTGTGGTCCACATTGGTCGTACTTTGTCCGTTTGGATCAATACATATAGCATCAACAACATCGCCATCTTCTACCTTGCCAACTTTTTCACTTTCAAATGACGGTTCTTCGTACAACGATGCCGGTTTGCCGAGTGGGGGCTGACACAATGTATTTACTATTAAACGAGCCGGATTTTGACTATACACTGCCTGTGGGTTCTGATCAGTATTTTTACAAAATGTTGCCGGTACCGTTTTATCGCCCTCAACATCTTTGCTAGTGCGAGCGATCGAAGCGGCTAATTCAGCACCAGTCTGTCCAGTTGGCGCTGGTCGCTCCCTAATCTCTGCCGCAGTACTTGTTTTGGATTTTGTGGTCTTAGAACCCTCATTGTCACCACACCCTGTGCCTACAAATGCCAGTGCCGCCAAGCTTGGTGCCAATACGTATTTGCCTCGACCTAAGATTATTCGTTCAACAGTTCGTCTCATATGATTCTCCTGATTTACCATACGTTTATAGCATTGATCCGAAATCGAGGACGTTAATAAACTTACAGTTCTAAATGTCCGTGCTAAACTGTTGCTATGATTATGCTTATCTTTGGCATCATACTAATAGTTGCCGGCCTGATTATTCTATATTTAAGCCATCGAAGTTCTTCTAAAACCGACCTGTACAGTCTTTACGTTGACTCACAAAGCGTGTCCGAACTGTCTGCGGGTGTTCCTGCATTTTTTAGTGGTACTGTCACAACCACACAACCCCTACAGACTCCCTATAGCAGACAGCCGTGCGTCTATTATTCGTATCGCATAGAAGAATACCGCGAAACACGTGATGTAGATGGTCGTACCAGCCATAGCTGGGAAACGGTTGATAGCGGCATGCCAACGTCGGTGCCGTTTTGGATCCAAAAGCCAGACGGCTACGTGGCAGTTGATTTGCGTGACGCCAACATTGACGGAGCACAAACCAATCAGCAGCAGATACAAACGCAGGTTCAAGGCATGGGTGCAGTCGGCGACGTTGTTAACGCATTCGGTGCTTTAAATGATGCGCTTGGCGGTGGACGGCGCGTTATTGAATTTTACGTTCCACTTAATTCCCAGCAAACAATTGGTGGCCAAGTATTTGAAGAAAATAATCAGATTACATTTAGAAACGACTCTAATTATCCTTTAATATTGACCAACAAGAATAAGGAAACACTGCTGCAAAGTAAGCGCCGTGGCAGTGCCCTAGGTTACGGTACTGGGGTTGCACTACTAATCGCTGGCGTTGTATTCACTGCCCTACACTTTAAGTAGTTAGTTTTTAATTCTAAATCGTTTCCAAATTAAGCCGTCAAGCAGTAAATGGCTAAAGTAGCCAGCAACAGCGGCGCCATACCAAACCAATGCGATACGGAGCAAGCTTTGATCGTACAAGTACGGGACAATCAAGAGTAACGACGGCACGATAAGCATTGCCCATTTAGTATGAGTCCAGCCCCGATGGTGGCTAATAATTGGTAGCATTGCAACCACGCCCAAGTAAGCGGCTGCCTGAATATTACCGTTCAAAATTAGTAAAATGTCGACAACAAATGCTAGCCCAAAGAATATATCCTGCCCTTTACTGTTAGTGTCGACATCTGGGAACAGCGCAAAAAGCATACTTATAATAAACAGCCCTGCTAACGCCTGCCAGTCTTCTATAATTCCGGCTGCTTCGGCAAACTGTTCAACCGGTATTTGCGACAAAACTAACGTGTAAACCGCACCACACACCACCCCGCCTGCAATATGTCCTTTATAATTTGCCATTACATTTAGTATAACCGGTGAGTGTTTCAGCTAGTTCTCAGAATCTTTTGGTATTGACTAGTGATTTTGCTTATGGTAGTTTCTAGGTAAGTTTCTCTTAAAAACAAAAATAAAATTTAAAAGGTAATAACAATGAAAAAAACTTCATCGTTACGCGCATCTGAATCAGGTGTGATCCATCATTTGGGTCTAATAATCCTGTCAGTTGTCGTATTAGCTGGCGTAAGCTTTGCTATATTCCAAGTTGTTCAAAAGAACGCTGACTCAAATGATGCTCCAGTTAGTATCAACGCTGACTCAGAAGAAGAAGGTCCATCAGAAAAAGATGTTGCCAACGAGCTTAATCAAGCCCAGAACGACGCTAATAAGTCTGACGATAATGCGGAGGCACTATAGCTATGAATACTGTTAACGCAATTCTTAAAAAACCAACCAGCTTCGCGCTTATTCTTGCGCTTATTTTATCCCTAGTTGCTCCCCTTGCAGCCGCTCCACTAGCCTTTGCGCAAGCCGACGATGCCGAAACCCTAATTGTAGAAGGTGGCGGAGAAGATGACTTAGCCGATTTGTCTGCTGATGAAATCGAAGCAGCTGCCGACGAACCCCCAGTGGCAGAACCAGCAGCGGCTCAAACCGATACTGAGCAAGAAAAAGTACAAACTGGCAATTTACCTTCAACCTTTTCATCTAAAGATGTTTGTGTTGCCAATGTAAGCAAGAAGAGCTTGAGCGAAGCTAAGAAGTACGCTGAGCTGCGCGCTACTAAGCGAACCGCTAAACTAAAGCAGTACAATGTACGTGTCGATAACCAGCGCAAGGCTGTAAACAAGGCTTACAAAGACAACGTTAAGCGCTACACCATCAATAAAGATGTAAAAGTTAAAAAAGTCGTACACACTAAAGCTGTAAAGACCGAACTTGCTAACTCTGCAAAGCAGATTAAGACTAAGCGAGAAGCAGCTAAAGCAGCTAAAGATGTGCCGACCGTAGCTAAAGAAGCTTGTGGAATCATCTACGACATCCGTGTATATACCTACCTCGAAGCTAAGATTAAGCACCAGAAAGTTGTAGACACCTATTACCGACAAAATGCTCTTCTAAAAGCTCAGTACGATAGCCTCGTAGCAAATGCCAAGTCAGCTAAACTAAGCCCTGAACAGAGTGCAAAAGTTGCTGGCATGACAGATCCAGCCGCTACCCGTGCTAACGCTATTGATCCACTACAGCAGAAGCTAGAAACCATAAATGTTACCTTCCTCAATACCGAAATAGCTAACACTAAGAAGAACACTTCAACAATCTTCGCCGATAACTTAAATCCGCTCTATGCAGCTGCTAAGGCATCGACAACCAACGACGTAAAAACTGCAACTGCTGGCCGTAGCGCCATTAAAGCAGCTACCGCTGCAGCCTCTAAGCCAAAGATTACGCTAACTACTGCCCAGATTAATGAAGTTTGTAAGAAGCAAACCGAAGCAAGTCTTAAAGGCAGCAACGGCAAGATTCTATCAGACCTTACCAAAGCATGTAACCTAGGTATCAAAGCTGGCTTCAAGAAGCAATCAACCGCTAAGGAATTCTGTGAAACCGGTGGCAAGAAATGGACTGCCGGAAAGAGTCCTAAAAAGACCGCAGCTTGTGAATACGGCTACGCTCAAGGTAAAGCACTTCGCCAGAGGTAACGCTAAACCACCCTCAAAAGATAAGGTCGACACTAGTGGTCGACCTTATTTAGTTTAATAGTTCTTTAGTTCAAGTTTTTGATTACTCGGCTTAGGAGATTTCTTTTTTGCTTTATGCATTGATTTAACTAGGTTTTCCGAGGTTTTCTTAAAGTCCCCGTTCGCATGCTTTACTTCTGCGTACTTTAGCTTTTCGAGCAATGCTTGACCACTTTCGGCCTTGCCTTCTACCATGCCAGTTAATTCATTTACTTTTTGAGCTACCGCTAACTTATTTGGTTCAGTGGTGCAATCAAGTGGTGAGTCGAGTAAATACTTGTAATCATTAATTTGCTTATCTAGTTCTTTATTAAGTTCACGGTGTAAATCATCATATTTATACAAACTATCACGAGCTTTTTCAGCATCTTTAGGAACCCATTGAGCGCCGTAACTAATCCTAACCGCCCACTTATTGCGTTCTAGCTTATACTTAGTGTCTTCCTTAGCCTTATAGGCTTGTAGGAGCGATGTGCGTCCATTTAAGATAGTTGCTTGGTTCTCGCACAAGTTAGATGCTGTGACCTGATTAGATTGAGCATAGACATCGCTGCCAACTAGACCTGCAATAACCAAAGTAGTTATACCAAATGCTAACAACAGTGGCTGTCCAGCAATTTTTTTATGCATAATCATTACTTAGACTCCTTTTCATCGGTCGAATGATCAATATACAACGTTGTACTGTCTTTCTTTTTAGCTTTTTTTGGCTTAGATTTAGCCTTAGGTACGACTTCTTCAGGGATAGGTTCAGGTTCTGGAGCTGCTGCCTCAACTGGCTCTGACTCTGGTTCGGTAACCGGTGGTTTACCTTGCTCAATATCGATCAAATCTTGTCGTTCCTCTTCTAAGAATTCCTTTGTGAAGACACCTGATGAAATGTGTGGCTTTGGAGCCGGTGATTCAGGTTCAACCTGTTCTGTAGGCGACTGCTGAGGGTTAGTAATAGTTGGAGCTGGAGGCGGTTGGATAGGAACGATAGGTGCTTGAGACGGGGTGGCTTTAGGCTGGCTTGATGGGGCTACAACTTGCGCAGGTGCTAATGGCTGCACGGGTAATGACGCTGGATCTGGTGTGTACGGATGATGGCCAAACGCTGCAAACTTTTTGTTGAGTCTTAGTTTATAGAACACAATTGCGGAGGCAGCTGCCAAGCTCAGTACAACTGGCACAATAATGACGATAGGGTTAATGCTATTGCCATTGTCCCCTTGCTTAATAAGCGCAAACGTATTGCCGTTTTTAGAAGCCACCTTAAATTTAGTTTTGCCGTTTTGTTCTAGCTTGGCACCTTTAACAGCACCTTCTTCAACGTCCCCATCAAATTGAACTTCTTGCCAGTCGACTCCGTCAAACTGATACAGCCCGACGTCTTCAGACTGTTCTTCTGGTATTTCAAATTCAAAACCAATGTCACTTCCAAAATCATCAATTAAGCCGCCGTCGAGCTGGCGACAACTTAATGTTTTTTGGGTGCCAACAATTTCGCCAAGGTCATCTGTCATTTCGGCTTGGACGACAGAGCCATCACTTAAACCACACGCCATCGCACCATCGTGCGCATCGTCCGGAATTTCAACCTTTACCGTGACATCTATATCGTCAGTTTTGTCCCCACCTTCTACTGGATCAGTTGTAGAGGCTTCGGGTGCAGGCTGCGGCGCTGAAGGTGATGATTCTGACATTGGATCGTCGGTGATCTCAGTTGGTTTACCGTCGTCTTCTGCGGGTACATTTGGCGTTAATGGCACGGTCGTTATATCGACTTCCGTAATGGCAGATGCATTCTGTAACTCATCTTCTGCAAAGATTTGATACTTGTATTTCTTCGGGTATTCAAGCTCTTCTTCGTCAAGGAAACTTGTTTCGTCGGTCGTGTTGGTAGTAAAGTCGGTTGCACCTTCAGCAGTACGCTTAATGGTATAACTCACGCTTTCATCTACTGGTTCATTAGTTGAAGCGTCCCATGTTAGCGTAATTGAGCCTGAAGCTTCTTGAACAGCTTTAAAATTAGTGACTAATGAAGGTGGGGTGGCTGGCTCAGTTGGGCAACTTCCGTCCTCGGTACAAAGGCCAGGTGGCCCTTCTTCAACAGGACTATCATCAGCTGGCTCATCTGTTGGAGCTGGTTCACCGGTCTCATTAGTTGGCGCAACGGGCGGGGCTAACTGGTTAGCTGCAAGCGCGGAGTTAAGAATTTCAGCCAATGTCTTCGAAGCTTGATTTGGCTTAGCAGGCACATATTCTACGCCCTTAGGTGTTACTACTTGATGTACGGCACCTGTCTGACCACCGCCTGGGCGACCAGTGCTAACATCTGGGGCTGGCGAGGATGTACTTGGATTAGCTCCTTGCTGAGCAGCAGCTACCGCTTCTGCCGGCAAGGCAACTTTATTCATCCAAACTCCTAGGCGAGTCTTAAGTTCATCTTTAATTTCAAACATATCGCCAACATTGGCGGCTGTGCCAGTCTTAGAAGTTTTAAATACTCCGTCCATTGAATGCAGGCTACGGAACTCGTAACCAGACGGGATTTCAATACTTTTAATTCGATAATATTTTGCGCCGTCTGAACTGGTCCAACATTTTTTAAAGTTAACTTGCCCATAGTTAGCGTTTGCTTCTTTAGAGCCGCCAGATGAATCAGTTTTGCCCGATTCTTCTGAACATCTATTTTCCGGACCAGCTTTTTCAAAATTAACCGACTCAATCGCAATCTTAGTGTTGCCAATTCGTTCCAGACTACCTGGACCCTTGTAAACGTATGTAGTAATTTCTAGCGCGCCTCGACGCTCCTTATTAGGCACTGGATCGTCATCTTTTTCTTGGGCTGGCGGTTTGGCATCGTCTGGATTAAAGTTTTCCGGCGGATTCATCCAAATGGAAATTGTTGTAGTTTTGCCATTTTCAACTGCAAAGCGTCGCTCTTCTTTATCGAGCACCTTCGCATCATTACCTTCAATTAAACGAATGCTCCTAAACTCGTAACCGGGTCTGGTTGCGCTAACAACCCGATACTGTTTGGGCCCGTCATCTCGAGCAACTTGGCAATCTATAAACGTCGCTGTACTGTTGTCGGCATTAGTTTTCTTAGAGCTCTGCGCATTAGCATCGGCGTTGTTACAGCGCTGTGGTCCACCAACGCTTGCTACCGTAACATCAACGTTACCAATTGGCGTTACATTACCATCTTTATAAGCATAGGTTCTGGCTTTAATTTTACCGGTTTTCAGTGGCGTTTCAGTTGGCGGAGGTGCTGGAGCTGGAGTTGGGTCTGGTGCGGGATTCCACTCTGGTGGGTTAAAGTCAGCAGGGGGAGTCATAAATACTGCTAGAGAAGTGGTTACTCCAGCCTTAATTTGGAATGAGTTTACATGATTTGGATGAGCTTCAATTTTAACTGCTTCGTTATATATTTCGTAGCCAGAGTATGTCCAGCCCGCACGGTCAGCCTGAGTTATCTGGTAAAATTTTGGTCCTCCGTCACTAGCAACCATACAGCCACTCAGGATAATGTTGTGGTCGGAGTACTGCGTTGTAGCACCTTCTCGTGGAGAACATTTCTGTGAGCCACCAATTGACTTAACCGTGATCTCTACACCGCCAATTGGCAATCGAGGCTTGCCTTCACGCACTGCGTAGCTCGTGAGCTTAACAGTACCGGTAGTTGTGGCCGCTGAAGAATAAAGTGTACCAAACACTCCAAAGGCAGCGATTGTTAACGCCATAATAGCAGCCTTTAATCGGTTAAAGTGGATACGTTCTCGAGGTATTCGGGCAGTTTTACTCATTACATCTTCCACGTAATACTTAAGTTATAACGCGACTGTTCTCGCTTCCAGATCAGGTAGGCAATAGCTAACAGTAAATAAACATTGATGATAAATCCAGCAATACCACCAATAATGAACGGTAACTTTGAGGCTGACATGGCTGACAAAATATAGACCTGAATCAAATCAACCCATACGCCAAACAACAAGAGGAGACTAACCATCAAAAATACGATATAGCCGACTATTTTTGCTACGTTTAAACGAGCAGCTTTAATAACCTCTTGCCGACTTACTTCGTGACTATCTTCGGCAGCAGATTCGATATGGTTTCGGGTGTCGATCAGCATATTACGAATGAAAAAATACGCCGTGTACAGTGCAAGACCAATAAAACCCCAGATTAAAGCCGTGATCAATGTTCGAGCGAACGGCAATAAGCTTAGTTTGCCTAAAAATTCTACGATATAGCTACTGGTACTGTCGTTAAGATAATTTTTGTCGATGCCAGATTGCTTATTGAGGGCTTTAATGAGAATAGGGGTGAATTCTAGAAAGAAATAGGCAAAAACGAGACCAACTGCTGCAATAAAACTTGCAGTTGTCCTTGAAAAGAATTGCCCTACTGTTTGTCGCAACCCGACAATGTTTTCCATCTCTATTTTTGCCACACAATTACTTGCTTACGCTTACTATACCAGATCTGTTAGACAAAATACAAAAGCCCGTACAGAGACGGGCTTTTATGCGTGACAGTGGTAGCTACTATCGGATAGTTTTAAGCGCTGTTGCCCACGCCGTAAGCTGATCAAGCTGCGTATTGGCATCAGTGACATGATTTTGAGCAAGATCCTTGAGGGTTGAGAATCCTTCGAAATCAGTAATAAGATCAAGCGTTACTTGAGCCGCTACAGTTGGTACCTGTAGTTGTGCCAAGATTCCTCGAAGATGTTCCGCAGCACGAACGCCCTTTTGAACACCATAGCTAACAATTGCAGCTGGCTTGTTATTCCACTCAACGTATAGGTAGTCGATGGCGTTTTTAAGAGCAGCTGAAGTGCTGTGATTATACTCTGGTGTTACAAAGATGTACGCATCGGCTTCGGCAATCTTTGTGCTCCATTTAGTAGTGTGCTCGTTTTGATATTTACCAGCAGCCATCATTGCTGACATAGGTTCATCGAGTAATGGTAAATTGAAGTCCTGAATATCAACAATTTCAACTTCAAGATCTGATCGTTGTGAAGCAACAGAGTGGATCCATTCAGCAACTTGATGGTTTACGCGGTTTGGTCGAGTGCTGCCAGTAATAATCTGAATTTTAGGCATTTTTTCTCCTTTTGTATTAATTACTATACTAAGTATAGTCACTAACTATATTTTGTAAAGTTACTTTTTGATATAATAGGGAATAGTTATGCAAGAACTAGAGATAAGCCAGAATAAACCGCTCTGTATCCAGACTACGCTCCGAATCATGGGTGATAAGTGGACGCCACTTATTTTGCGCGCCCTAACCGACGGTTACACTACGTTTACTGCCCTAGAATCTGCTCTTGAAGCGATAAGCCCACGCACCCTAAGCCAAAGACTCGATATGCTTGAGTCCGAGGCAATTGTTACAAAAGTAAGTTACTGTGAACGCCCTCCCCGCTACAAGTACGTTTTAACCAGTAAAGGCCTTGAGTTACAAGACGTATTGCAAAAAATGGCCGAATGGGGCGGCAAATACTACGCCGACAGCCCGCTCGACTGCAGCACCGACAAGTTTAACGACTAGCTTCTGTTATTTTTTTGAGTAGCTCATCGACTGTTTTGCAACTCATTAACTCTTCGCGTAATTCTTTTGCTCCATCAAACCCGCTAACATAGGTTTTACAGAACTTATTAAGCGGAGCAATTGGTTTGCGTACGTCATCCGACCACGCCTCTTGAAACAGCTCAACATGCTGGCGATACAAATCAAGTTTTTCGGCTTTTGGTTTATCTGCCCACGGGCTTGATGTGTTACTGGCATATGGGTCTCTAAAGATGCCCCGACCAATCATAGCGCCGTCTATGCCGTACTGCTCTACTAGCTGTTCAGCGTGAGCTCTGTTCGTAACATCGCCATTTCCCACTAACAGTGTGCTTGGAGCAACTTCGTCACGAATCGCTTTAATTTCGGTCATTAGCTCCCAATGCGCATCAACTAAGGACTGTTCTTTAACCGTTCTAAGATGCACGGTGAGCATTGCTAGGTCTTGCTGAAGCAAAGTCCTAATCCACTCAGGCGTGAATTCTTTAGAACCAATTCGAGTTTTAACGCTAACTGGAATCCGGCCATCTGCTGCAGCTTGGGTAGCTTTAATGACTTCAACAGCTTCATCTGGATGCTCAATCATTCCACCGCCAAGACCATTTTTTACGACCGCTTTCACTGGGCAGCCCATATTAATATCAACACCAACAAAACCCATCTCAACAATCTCTTGGGTCGTTTTAAAGTAGTTTTCTGGTTTTTTGCCCCAAATTTGGGCAATCAATGGCTGT
>JALQXV010000016.1 GCA_023263015.1 Candidatus Saccharimonadia bacterium | reverse complement strand
TTTCTTAGATATTATTTGGATCTTTATCTTTAGCTTTGTGTATCTGTTAGGAGTAACCGGATGAGTAAAAAAACACCTGTTGTGGCTGCCCAACACAAAACGTCTCGATCATCGTTTAGAGCTTATGTAATTGGGTTTGTGTTGTCGATTACGCTTACATTGGCTGCCTACATACTAGCCATGGCACATATCAACTCTGGTCACGAAAAAATTGGTCACGGCGTGTTGTTAATCGGTATTTTAGGCATGGCTGTGCTGCAGCTCTTTGTTCAGCTTCAGTTCTTTATTCATCTTGGTCACGAATCAAAGCCACGCTGGAACAAGATAGTTTTTGTATTTATGGTAACCGTGGTACTCATTATTGTATTTGGCTCTATTTGGATAATGGAAAATCTTCACTACAATATGTCATCAACTGATGTCGAAAACTACATTATTCAAGAAGAAGGAATTAAGCCATAGCCACTTTCAAAACATATGTTTCACTCACTAAGCCAGGTATTATTCGCGGGAACGCTTTAACCGCTGCCGCTGGTTTTATTGTTGCTGGTAGTCCATTTGCGTTTCCGGCATTTGTTGGCATGTTGGCGGGGCTTTCACTCATCATTGCCTGCGGTTGTGTCGTCAATAATTATATTGACCAAGATATCGACAAAAAAATGGAGCGAACCAAAAAACGGGCGCTTGTCACCGGTCAAATTTCTGGTACAAATGCGCTGATTTACGCCACGATTCTTGGTTCTGCCGGTACTTTAACACTATTGTGGCTAACTAACACACTCACTGCAGCGCTTGCCCTGTTTGGCTTATTCGCTTACGTGGTGCTATACGGAATTGCCAAGCGAAAATCACCAATCGGTACAATTGTCGGCAGTGTATCAGGAGCTATACCTCCAGTAGTTGGCTATGTAGCCAGCACAAATCAGCTGGATTCTATTGCGGTTGTTTTGTTCTTGGTTCTTACGGCGTGGCAAATGCCTCATTTCTATGCCATCGCTATGTATCGATCAAAAGACTACAAGGCTGCCGGTATTCCAGTACTACCGCTGGTAAGTGGCGCTAGGATTACCCAGCTACACATTATCGGCTACATAGTATTGTACGGTTTGGCGCTTGTTGGCTTATTTATTGTTTCCGAGCTGAGCGTTGCCTTTTTGGCGATTGCATTGTTATCAGCACTATTCTGGCTATACAGTAGTCTAAAAGGCTTTCGAGCCCTCGACAGCAATGCCTGGGCTCGAAAAATGTTTGGAATTTCTTTGTTAGTACTACTCAGTTTTTGTGCAGGAACACTAATAAATTTATTATAGCGAGCTCGGTGCTGCAGCGCCTTGCAAAGCCTTAGGGTCAATGCCAAATTGTTGCAAAACTTGCTCTAATGGGATGCTGTCACCTGGCTTATCAACCTTAATATCACCCTTGAACGGCTTTAGTTCAAGTGATGCCGTTCCGCTCACCTTCTGATCACCGGTTGTCTCGGCCTTTAACGTCATCTTGGTAGTATTAGCCTTTGTGTTAGCTTCGATGTTTAGTGTACCCGTGTATTTGTCCTTGTCACTGTTTAGCTTAAAGAATACCGGAATAACATCACCCTTTTTGTAGGTTTGACCAACCTCTACATATGTACCGGCTTCGTCCTTATCAGTAAAGCGCGCTTTACTTATGAGCTTTGTCTTTTTATCAATCCAAAGGTCAAATGTGTCTTCGGCTTTAATGTCTTTAGTTGCTGATTCGTCGCAGTCTTTGAGCGCTTTGGTTTTATCTTCTTCCACCTTAGATGCATCCACACCTGGGATTCGCTTATATGCATCTGCTGCCATAACTCGTTCAATTAGGGCCTTACAATATTTCTTAGCATTCTCAATATTTACGCCAGCGGTGTAGTGATTAGCGGTAATGTCATTATCAATCTTTTCGGTACCAACAAAACTTCGCTGTTCAATAACTGCCTTAGATTTATCCGATGTAAGAACATACTCTTGAGTGGTAGCCGATACAATCTTTACAAGTTCTGTGGCGTCTTTCTCGGTAAATGTATCTTGCTTGGCATCTTTAGCCTCAGCAGGTATAACAGTTGCTAAGTAATCAGATGAAGCAGCGATCCACTTACCATCGTAGGCCGAAACGCCAGGCACAAAGGCGTCAAGGCCAAGCTTTGCAATACCATTTACTTGGAAGTAAACATCTGGATACAGCTTGCCGTCGGCAAGATCACTCATTACGCGAATCGAAAGATCTTGGTCGGCGCCTTTATATGACAATGTACTGTCTGACTTTTTTGCATCGTACTTAGAACCGACATCGGCTTTAAAGTCTCCTTGCGGAGTCTTAACTTCGACGTTACCGACTAGCTCGGAGCTTTTATACGCATCAAGCTTTTCTTGGGTTGTGCCTTCTTCTACAAGGCGATCAACGGTTTTGCCGGTTCGGCTCAATCCTGTGCTCCAAACATTATCTGGCTGATTTGGTAAAACAAGTCCAAATACCGCGCCGAGGCTTAATGCAACCAATGCTGCAACACCTACGACTGCGCCAATAATAATCCGCTTTTTCTTTTGACCACTTGCAGATGACTGCGGTGGTGGCACCGGTTGTGTTGGTTGTTGGATTGGCTGATTAGGCGGCATATGTCCCTCACTTGTCATTACGTTATACGGTAAGTATAACAACAAATGCTAAAATGCTGCTCGTTCTTCTAAAACAGATTCTTCAGGTTGA
>JALQXV010000118.1 GCA_023263015.1 Candidatus Saccharimonadia bacterium | reverse complement strand
GGTTGACCATCACCACCGTGAAACGGTCTTGCTAGCCGGCCTGGTTGGGTTATTGGTGTACCTAATTATCCACTCAATTGACAACCTGTTGCAGCGGTCTGGCGTTGAACAGAACATTGGCAAAGCTACAAATGCTACATTTAAGGCTGGTCTAATTGGATTCATCTATCTTGAAGTAATTGATGCAAGCTTTAGTCTTGATGGTGTTATTGGTGCTTTTGCTATTACAAATCAGATTCTGCTCATTGCAGTTGGTTTGGGTATCGGTGCGCTGTATGTGCGAACCATTACCGTACACATGCTTCGGCGTGGTGTGCTCGATGAATACCGATATATCGAGCATGGCGCGCATTACGCGATAGGCATACTGGCGGTCATTATGCTGACATCACTCAAGTTCGAGGTCCCAGAAATTATTACCGGTCTAGCTGGTTTAACGGTAATCATTATCTCTGTTATTCACTCACGGCGAATTGCCAAACGTGACGCCGCTCTAAAGGCATAATATTTGTGGAAGAACTACCGTGCGAGGGCAAGCTACGATTTGCATCTCGTAAAGAAGCTCAGGCAGCAGCCACGGTAGCGCATCATCAGCATGGCGCCCAAGTTGCCCCGTACCTGTGCAGGCACTGTGCGTGGTGGCACTTATCTTCTACATAGTAAAATCAGATTTAATGAAATCCTATTTTACATACAAGTTACACAATGCACGGATTCCTCGATCTGTTAATCAATCATTTAATCTGTTAGGCTAAATACTATATGCAATCAAAATCCGACGATCACTTTTATATCACTACATCTATTCCGTATGTAAACGGCGACCCGCACATTGGTTTTGCCATGGAGTTAATCCAAGCCGACGTTCTAGCGCGTCAGGCCCGCCAAAACGGCAAAACGGTTATGTTTAGCGCTGGTTCCGACGAGCACGGCACTAAAGTAGCAGAAAAAGCAGCTGAACTTGGTAAAGACCCAGTTGAATACACCAAAGAGATGAGCCAAAAGTTCCGTGATCTTGGCAAGCTGCTTAATGTTAGTTACGACCGATTCGTGCGTACCACCGACAAAGGTCATATCCAACGTGCCCAGCTAATTTGGAAGAATCTAAGTAAAGATATTTACAAATCAACCTATTCAGGCTGGTACGATGTTCGCCAAGAAGAATTTGTGCCAGAAAACCAAATTGATCTTGCCCGCACCGACCCTAAGCATCCGCAGGCGTACCAAAAACTAGAAGAAGAGAACTATTTCTTTAAGCTCAGCAACTACACCGATCGAATAAAAAAGGCGATCGAGTCAGAAGAGCTCCGAGTCGTGCCTGTTTCAAAGCGAAACGAAATCATGGCGTTACTAGAAGAAGGTTTGCAAGATATTAGCGTTAGCCGACCAAAAGAAAAGCTCGACTGGGGTGTTCCGGTACCAGATGATAAAACACAAGTGATGTACGTTTGGTTCGAAGCCCTCATGAACTACTTGACTGTAATTGGCTACCCCGAACACGAAGACTTTGCTAAGTTTTGGCCAGCAAACGTGCAAGTGGTAGGTAAGGACATTAGTCGTTTCCACGCTGCAATTTGGCCGGGTATGCTTATGGCGCTCGACCTACCGCTCCAAAAGAACTTGTTTGTACATAGCTTTATTACAGTAGCTGGCGAAAAAATGAGTAAAAGCCTCGGGAACGTTATTCCACCAAGTGAAATTGTTGGAAAGTACGGCGTAGACGCCTTCCGCTACTACTTCTTGCGCCATATCCCAGCCTACGACGATGGTGACTTTAGCTGGGAGCGAATGGAAGAAGTTTACAATAACGAGCTTGCCAACGAACTCGGCAACTTGGTTAGTAGAACAGCCGCTATGATTACAAAGTATCAAAATGGTTTAATCGGGGATATTCCAGCTCCAGAACATGACATTGCTCCGTATTTGCGGGCGTTGCACGATTGTCGCTTTGACCGAGCACTCGAAGAAGTTTGGCGCCAAGTACGCGGCATGAACCAATATATTGACGAACAAAAACCTTGGACAATTGCCAAAGCTAATGACGTAGAGCACTTGCGTGAAGTTCTAGCATATTCAGCTAGTTCAATTTTGCAAATAGCTGAGCTACTTGAGCCATTTATGCCCGAAACTGCTGGCAAAATTCGTCATATTTTCATGACCGGTGTGATTCAGCAAACCGAAGGCACACTTTTCCCTAAGCAAGAGGCTTAGAGTTTTTAAGTGCCATCAGGCATAGCAACAGATGTGAACCGCTAATTACATTTCGTAGTTCACTTTGTGGCGTCCACGTTAACTTGTTTACCTTGCCGTCATCTTCATCAATATGTTCGTAAGTAAGGTCAGTCGTAATTTGGCTGCCATCGACTTCTATGGCAAAGGCTGTCGTATACGGCCATGCGTGCGCGGTTGCTCTGACATCGGCTAAGGTGCCGGCATAAATAGGTAAAATTGAATGACGAACAACTGATAAATCTATACCAGCTTCTTCACGAGCTTCACGTATAGCCGTTTCTTTGGGCTTGTCGTCGCCCTCTATCATGCCACCACCGGCAATGGCCATGAGCCCGGTGTCGTTCCGTTCGTAAAGTAGTACGTGCGGTTCCGATAGGTCACGACGGATCATAATTGGATCAGCCGCGCCGTTCGGGCCGTAGTTCCAATAAAAGCCGTTACCGAGCGCCACGCCTATCTTGGGGTTTTGTACCATTTCTTTAAACCATGGGTGTAGTGGGCGGCCCATGCCGTCAAGGCGCAAACCTGCATCCATAAAGGCAAATTGCTCGGGAATTGTTGGTAACGCAATTTCTTTTTTAGGAACTGCAAAGTTTGGACCGTACGGTAGGTCGAGCGCGTTTCGGACTTCGGTTGAGTGACGGTGACCAGTTAAGCGTTGATCGTGTTCTGGGTAACCGTCGTAGGTAACCTTGCTTAGCTGCAATGCTAATAGCCCAAGGCTTTGGTTTTTAAACCAGTCTTCATTAAATTGACCTTCTTGTGAGGCGAGTAGGGTTTCCATAAGTGTTTCCTAAGGGTATTACAGTTGATTCCAGAGTTGCAAGTGCTCTTGCGCTCGTTGGTAGGTTAGATTGTCTGGTGCGTCGGCAAAGTTACACATGTTTGCCCACTCGTTCACGTAGGCCCATAGAACGATCTCGATGGCGTTAAGAGGTTGCCCACCTGCTTGTTCGTAAGCTTCGACGGCTGGTTTAAGTAGGCGAGTGTCAGTCATAAATAGTTTGCGGAATTCTTGATGCGGATTACCAATTTCGAGTTCACTAAAGTCTATTACGCCGGTAAGTTCTTTGCGGTCATTTACTACTATATTCGGGCCATGTAAGTCACCGTGAACAATTACCTGTAACGTAGGGTCGGTAGTGGCTTTGAGTTGTTGGAGGCGTTGATTGGCAGCATCAAAGAACGGCGTGTTGGAACCACCGGCAATACGTTCTGCATAGTATTCGAAGAGTGTAGTGGTTTGCTTAGTAACTTTTTGTTCGGCAATAGATGGGTCTAAGCCATGTAGCTGTGCTAAAAATATGCCAAGCTGACTACCAATCTGATCGCACTGTTCATCGGTTAAATGCTTAGCATCTTCGTGTAGTAGTACTTCGCCTGGCACGTATCGATACGATGAATAGATCGCATTATGTTCTTGCATGACTGGCAGCTGAATGTTCCACGAAAGAGCGTTGATTGCTTTTAATACTCCAACTTCGTCGTTTAACTTGGCAGCAGCTGCGGCATGACGAGGATAGCGGTACACTGTTTCGTTTGGGTGATCGATTATAACGTGCTGTTCCCAGCCATGTTCAATGATCTCATGACCAGCCGCTTCGGCTTCGGCGCGGGCAATTTTCCAGTGGTCAGCATAAATATTTTCGGTCATGAATTCTTTGCTTAGCATACTACCACATCCTTGGCCGCAAGTTTACCGGTAGCGGCAAAGATTGTTTGGTAGCGCTTAATCTGCGCTTCTGGGCCAGTGTGCTTACCCTTGTTGTCGCTCAATTTAACAAGGTCAGCTTCGGCACCGTTTGGCAAGGTAACGTGGGTAGCTTTCATAACAATGTTTAGAGGCTTAATTCCAAGATCATTTGTTAGGGTAGTGCCCCAGCCGTAGGTGGTGTTAATGCGACCACCAAAGTGATCCTGTAGTTCAATGATTTTATCTAAGTTTAAGCCATCGCTGAAAACAATTGTTTTGGTAGCTGGGTCAATGCCGTTAGCTTTGTAAAATGCGATTGTTTTTTCACCAAATTCAATTGGATCGCCAGAATCGTGCCGGAGCGCATTCCACTCACGGGCTTGTTCAGGAGTAAAGTCTTCAAAGAAGAAGTCGGTGCCAAAGGTATCGGTTAGTGCAACATTAAGGTTGTCGCCGTACTGGTTGCGCCAGTCTTGCAAGAACTGATTATGGCTTTGACGGATATCTTCGCTCTTAGCATCGGCAATGCCGGCGTAAATCATTGGCATCTCGTGAGCAAAGGTTCCAATTGGCTGGTAGCCAATTTCTTCGGAAAGGGCTACGTTGCTGGTGCCAACAAAGTTGTCTGGGCATTCACGGCGAAGGCGATTTGTAACATAGCGCTGCCACTTGTAGCTAAAGTGTCGGCGAGTACCAAACTCAGAGAACTTGATGTCAGGGCGTTCACGTAATTGTTCGATCTTTTGCGTAAGACGTCGGTCACCTTCGGCATATAGCGCGGCTGGGTCAACATTGTGTTTTACAAGGTAGTTTTCAAAGTACATTTCGTTGACTTCGCTCATGATGACTGTCTCCCAAAAGGTTACAAGCGGAGCGTCACCGGTGGCAGTCATAGCAATGTCGTCTTGATCTTCGTTAAAAGCAACGTTGACACGAGGTAGTTCATTGCCACGAAGGTAGTTAAGGTAGTTGGTTGAGAAGGCCGCTGTACCATCTGGGTGCTTAAGTTCGGCGTAGTAATCTAGTTCATCGTCGGTAAAGCCCCGTTCCTGAATGGCGTCAAAACGGGCCTGTAAGTCTTCGACGGTAAGGTAGTCGGCAAGGCGTTGTTCGCCGCGGTTCTTAAAGGTAAACGTAACTTCGGTATCTGGGTTATGTTCAAAGTGGTGCTGGCTCATGGTTGGCTTGTAGTAATCGAGGCCGCGGTTGAGTAGTGTTTCGTGGCTCATGACTATGCCTCCACCTGAATCATGCCGTTTTGAGTAACTTCTTGAGCTGTAACAAAGTGCGCACCCTTTAATTTCATTTTGGCAATGGCTCGTTCGCCGTCTTCTGGATTGATGTTCACTGCTCGAATAGCATCTTCGACTACAAAGACACCAATACGACGTGGGTAAACCGGTAAGTACTCACGGGCAACTTCTAGGGCATCGAGCACCGTTGCTTCAACGCAGTAGTCAGTTGCTAGTCCACCAATTAAAACGGCAACTCGTTCGTGGTCATCGGTTGGGCGGATCATGGCCTCAAGTGTCTTGCCGTTTGTGTCGGCACCTTCAAAACCTGAGTAGCCATCATCGACAGTACTGGTTCCTTTAACGATAAAGCGATCCCAAAGGTCTGTTTGTACATCCTTATGTAAATCAGCCCCTTCGGTACCAGCTACGCAGTGCACCGGCCACTTTTTAAAGTGTTCAGTTTCGGTAGGGTGCTGGTCAGCGGTGAGGGCAACTTGACCGCCGTTTGTGCGCGTCCATTCGGCTACCGCATTAAATGGGGCTACGATTGCTTCACCGTCAGGTACTGATAGCGCGCCGGTTGGTAGAGCAAAGTCATTTTGAATATCTACACCAATGGTGACGACTCGATTATATGTTTCTGGATTTGTCATAAGATGTCTCCTTGCTTAGTAATTGTGAATCATACACTAAGTATGTTATGATCATAGTATTCGATACTTAGTGTAATGTCAACACTAATTGCGAAAAAAGTCAGCCGAGAGGTGTTAAAACAATATTGCTCTTATGGTTTACACGCAGGAAAGTGATTTAATATTTGTAAAGGAGATCGATCATGAGCATGCCAAAAAACTTAGTAGAAGTTAGACATGGCCAAGGTGATCACAACGTTGCGCAAAAACTTAGACGACAGGGTAGAGAAGCCGAGATCCCCGAAGCGTTAAAAGGGCTGCACGATTGGCAGTATCGGCTTACGCCTAAGGGTATAGCGCAGGCCCGAATGGCTGGTGTATGGATACAGCAGAATCTAGGTTTAGTAGATGAGTATTTTGACCGTAGATACGTTTCTCCATTTATTAGGACACGTGAAACAGCGCTGCACCTCGGCGGGGCAGCGGTTGGTAATTGGCTCAAAGACGACCGTCTGATTGAACGTAGTTGGGGTACGTATGGTATTGCGACTACCGAAGAGCGAGCAGACATGTTTGGGCTTACTCAACGACTCAACAGCTTAAGCTCACTGTATACACAGTATGATAATGGCGAAAGTATTGGGTATCAGACAATTTATCGTGTTAGAAGCTGGCTCGATACGCTGCATAGGGATATGTCTGAAAAGAATGTTCTAGCAGTGACTCACGGTGAATTTATGTGGGCTACTCGGTACGTTTTGGAAAATATGCTGCCAGAAGAATGGGATCAGTACGATAAAGATAAGAGCCAGAGTATCCGTAACTGTACCATCTTGCAGTACACAC
This sequence comes from Candidatus Saccharimonadia bacterium, assembly GCA_023263015.1. Classification (GTDB taxonomy): domain Bacteria; phylum Patescibacteriota; class Saccharimonadia; order Saccharimonadales; family 2-12-FULL-41-12; genus JALQXV01. The sequence goes on along the minus strand of JALQXV010000118.1, from coordinate 24,365 downwards.
GGGAAAACCCTGATACCGGCGAGCTGGCTAACCAGTTGGGTTGGCGAAGGATTATATATCCAGATGCTCCAAAAGAATCTCCATTTGAAGGTGATTGGATGCTGTTACCTGGTAAACGTTACATGACACCAGAAGATTTACAGAGCAGTATCGATGCTGTGCCACAAATCTTTGGGGATCAGTACAGAGATTTTTAGCTAGTCAAAGCTGCGCGCCAGCGCTTCGAGTTCTTGCTTATTGAAGCGATAGAGCTTGGCAGGGCGGTGCGCGCCGTCGCGATGAAGTTCCGAGGTTTCGTGGATTAGGTTGAGACTAAGGAACTTCTTACGGAAGTTGCGCTTATCAAGCTCACGGCCAAAGACGGTTTCGTAGGCTTTTTGAAGTTGCGTAAGCGTGAATAGCTCAGGTAGTAGCGAGAAGATGGCGTTAGTGTAGGTGATCTTGGACTTTATACGATCGTGAGCGTACTCAATGATGTGTTTATGGTCGTAGGCTAGTTCGGGTAGTTCGCGGACGTTAAAGAAACCAGGGTTTTGAGTTTTATCGCTTTCGGCTGGAACAATATCGCGTCCTAGGCCCATATAGGTAACCGACACCGCGTGTCCACGAGGATCACGGGCAACCGTGTCAAAAGTGTATAGCTGTTCAACAAGGCGCAGGTCAGCGCAGTTAACACCGGTTTTTGTAAGAAGTGTGCGCTCCATGGCTTCGCGGGTTGTTTCACCAATTGCGTTATAGCCGCCAGGCAGGGCGTAGGCACCTTTAAAGGGGTCGGCAGCTCGTTTAATGAGTAAAACATAGAACTCGTCATCAATAATCTGAAAGATAACCGTATCAACAGTTAGGATTGGGGGTGTATAACCGTCTTCGTACATATCCTCCATTGTACACTAACCCCAGATCGCATTAGTAGGCATATCGCTTGGCATGCGCCAATCACCACGAGGGCTTAGCGCCATACCGGTCTTTGGGCCATCGGGCATTGCAGATCGTTTAAACTGGTTTTTAGCAAAGCGATTAAGGTGAACTGCGAGCCACTTGTTAACTTCTTCCTCTTGATAAGTGTCGGCAAAGGCTTTGCGGGCAAGGTAACCAATTTTAGCAGGGCGATCGCCCCACCGTACAAGGTGTGGCAAGAAAAAGTCGTGCAATTCGTATGGCCCAATAATATCCTCGGTGACCTGAGAAATTTGGTCGTCGTTTTTAACTAGTTCAGGAGAAATTGGCGTTCCAAGAATATCTTCGGTTATTTCGAGTGCTGCTGGATACTGTTGAGCAGCTTCTTCTACTAACATGCGCACCATAGTTTTTGGAATGCTGGCGTTAACATTGTAGTGAGACATTTGGTCGGCATTGTAGGTGCACCAGCCAAGTGCGATTTCGCTCAGGTCGCCAGTACCAAGCACCATGCCGCCTTCTTTATTTGCGTAATTAAATAAAATGCTAGTTCGGGCACGAGCCTGAACATTTTCGTAAGTGACATCCTGAGTAACTCCGTCGTGACCGAGTACTTCTAGCTCGGCCGTAACAAGTGGCGCAATAGGTTTAACCTCGTTGCTTACACCAAGCGCTTCGGCTAACTTTTGAGCATTTGTTTGCGTGTTCTCGCTACTGGCAGGTCCAGGCATAGTAATAGTCCGAATCATGTCGGCTGGGTCTTTTCCAAGAATGTCAGCTGCTTTGTACGCAACGTAGAGGGCAAGGGTAGAATCGAGCCCGCCAGATAGTCCCAGTACAACTCGTTGTTGATGACTGTTGCGCATACGCATTGCGAGGCCTTGGGCTTGAATGTTCAGTACTTTATCAAGGCGCTTACGACGTAACTCCGGCGCTTCATCTGGCAAAAACGGATGCTTGTCGATGGTGGCGCGCAAGTCTTTTTGAGTGCGCTGAACCGCTGTTTTAACAACGGTAGCACCAAGCTTTTGAATAAAACCTTGTTTGCGACGATCGTGCATTAAATGCTCAATATCAATGTCGGTAATAGTGAGCGGAGCCTCACCAAACGGTTCACGTTCGGCGGTAATCTTGCCATTTTCAGCAATCATTTGGTGACCGCTCATTACAATATCAATCGTAGACTCGCTAGGGTGGCAGCCAGCGTACACATAGCCACCAATTAAACGGCCAGACTGATTAGCAATTAGCTGTCGGCGGTAATCATCTTTGCCAACCTGTTCGGGTGATGCAGATGGATTAACAATAATAACTGCACCCATCTCACTAAGCTGATTGCTTGGTGGGTTTGCCACCCAAACATCTTCACAAATTTCGACACCAGTTTTTACACCACCAACTTCGAACAGCAGGTCATTGCCAAACGGGACGGTTTGACCGCCAATTTCAATATCTATGGTTGGCTTGTCCCATGCCTGAAACCATCGATCTTCATAAAATTCGTTGTATGTCGGTAAGTTTTGTTTAGGAACAATACCCTTGATTTCGCCATCAGCTAATAGTGCGGCGCAATTATACAAACTATTACCAACCTGAAGCGGTAAGCCCACTACCATAGCGGTGTCGAAGGCCTTAGTTTTTTCGGCTAGTTCTAAGGCGCCGGTTTTGGCCTGTTCAAGCAATTGATTTTGGTTAACTAAGTCGCCAACTGTATAGCCGGTCAAGCTTAGCTCTGGAAAGGTTATTAGCGCAACATCTTGTGTGGTTGCTTCGGCATAAAATTGGGTAATTCGTTTGGTGTTAGTCGCTACGTCGGCAACTGCAACTTCTGGGCAGCCCGTGGCAACTCGTAAATAACTTTCGGTAGGTTGGTATTCGTGGTTCATTGGAAAACCTTTCTTAGTGTACATTTGACATTAACTATTAGGCACAGTACTATACATGCATACTTAGTGTCAACATAACACTAATAAGGAAATACCAATGAAAGAAACAATTATTTACGGCGGTAGCTTTAATCCGCCAACCCTAGCACATATAACAATTGCAGAAGCCTGCTTAAAAGCTAAGCCAGAGGTTGACTTGTGGATCATGCCATCTGGAGATCGTTACGATAAGGAGTACACAGTAAGTCGTCAGCAGCGGCTAGAAATGGTACAGGCTATGGCAGCTGCCATTAACGATAATCGGGTGCATGTTAGTGCTTTTGAAATTGAGCGACCTGGCCATACCCAAACGTACCAAAGTGTTGATCTGCTTAATCAGGCGTACCCTGACCGGACGTTTCGTTATGTTTTTGGTGCTGACGCCTATCACGGTATGCCAAGCTGGGGTCACGGCATTGAACTACAGCAGACCTTGCCTATGCTTTTAATACCACGAATCGGCAGTACGGTTGTTCAGGCGGCTCGTAATATTGAGGTGCTGGATGTTGATGTGCCGTATTCTTCAACGCTTGTACGTGAAGCAGTTCGGGCCGGTGAACCAGCCGATCACCTCGTTTGCAACGGAGTTATGAGATATATTGAGCAAAACCGGCTATATGCGACAGCTTAAATGACTTGTATTTACGTGCAAGTGGGTGCAAAATAAGCCGTTGGTATGAGCGATACTTTGGAGTTTTTTGACACCCATTCTCACATTCATTTTCCAAACTATGGACTTGATGCTGACGAAGTCTGGCAGGAATCTCAAGCCAAGGGAGTCACTCGCATGCTTGCGGTTGGTTGCAGGCTAGATGATAGCCAAGGTGCTATTGATCTTGCTGCTAAATACGACTCGATCTGGGCAGTAATTGGTATTCATCCACACGAAGCGGCCGATTTTTTAAGTAAACCAACTGCTAAAGCTGATTTCGAGAAGTTAATAGGTGCTGAAAAAGTTGTTGGTATTGGTGAAATCGGACTCGATTATTACTATGAGCATTCGCCGCGTGAAAAACAGATGGAACTGCTTGAATGGCAGTTGGAACTCGCAAATAAGTACGATTTGCCGGTAGTTTTTCATGTCCGTGACGCATTTGACGATTTTTGGCCAATTTTTGACAAATATAAACCCGCTAACGGTTTGATTCATAGTTTTACGGCGAATTCTAAGGTGTTAGAGCAGATTTTAGAGCGTGGACTTTATGTGGCATTAAATGGTATAATGACATTCTCGAAGCAAAACGAGCAATTAGACGCCGCAAAAGCCATTCCCCTCGACAAGTTGGTGCTTGAAACAGATGCGCCCTACTTGACCCCGAAGCCATTTCGTGGTAAGATATGTAAGCCTGAGCATGTGATCATTACAGCTGAATTTTTAGCTGAGCTGAGGCAGGAGCCACTCGAGGAACTCGCACGAAAAACGACGCAGAATGCCCGAGTGCTTTTTAATGTGAAATAGAGAGATACAAGAGATGTTTATACTAGGAAATACAAGCGAACAAAACTTTGAGCGTGCTGAACGAAGTCACGAGATCATGCGATCTGGTGCCTCTGAAGTCATGCTACAAATGGTTAGCAAGAATGCCCGAGCTGTAAACAACGCTGCTAACTCTCCGACTATCCTAGAAGCTATGCAGCGCGCTAACGAAGCTCGCTTAGCCCGTGATCAAGCTGACGAAGAAGCTCGAATCGCCGCAGAAACTGCTGCTGCCCCAGAAGTGCCGGTTGCAACTGTAACTGACATTAACGAATACCGTGCCAAAGTTGAGGAAGTTCGTAACCAACAACAGGCCGCATAGCCATGATCAGTAAAATCCTCAAGCTAACTGGCTTGCAGAGCGAAGAAGACCGTAAGGCTAAGCTCTACCGAGAACTGCTACGCCACGAAGCAAAAATTGGAGGCGAACTTTTTGGACCCGTGCCAAACGGTGGTCACCGCGAGTTCTTTTGCTTAAACGAATATACATGGATCTGGTACGAAGAATGGACCGACAAGAGCGGCTCTAAGCAGTCACGGACCACTCGTTACGAAGTTCGTCCAAACGGCATTACTAAGATTCAAGATGGTCAGGGCTACCGTTCACTGAGCGATAATGAAGCGCTCCGATTATTCGAAGCCATGAAATCATACGAACGTCGCACTCGCCTAGAACTATATAAGTCTGTAGCATAGAGTTATGGCAATTTACCTCGACTACGCCGCAGCTACTCCGGTTGATACTCACGTTCAAGCTGCTATGCAACCATTTTTAGCCAATCAATTTTATAATCCATCAGCGTTATACGGCCCAGCTGTTGCTGCTTCGCACGCGCTTGATACGGCTCGAGCAGATGTTGCAGCAGTTTTAGGTGCAAAACCATCAGAAATTATCTTTACTGCTGGAGGCACCGAGGCTAATAATTTAGCAATCCTTGGCGTCGAAGGCGAAGTTATGGTGTCAGCTATCGAGCACGTTTCAGTCCGTGGCCCAGCGAATCAACGAGAACACCAGATCATTCCTGTTAACGCAGCTGGTTTGGTTGACGCTGACAAACTTATTATTGGCGATAAAGTCGGGTTGATTAGTGTAATGTACGCCAACAACGAAGTCGGAACGGTACAGCCAATTAAGCGCATCAGTGCTGTAGTTGAAACAGTTAGGCGTGAACGGGCCAAAAATGGTAATCCATTACCACTGTATTTTCATGTTGATGCCGCCCAAGCCGGTAACTACCTAGATATGCACGTGCACCGACTTGGCGTTGATTTAATGACCATAAACGGCGGTAAGTTGTATGGACCCAAGCAAACGGGCGCCTTGTTTGTACGCAGTGGCATTATTTTAAAGCCATTAGTGCATGGTGGTGGGCAAGAGCGGAACCTGCGCAGTGGTACCGAAAATGTGGCTGGCGCAGTTGGTTTTGCCAAAGCGCTGCAAATTAGTGTTGAAAAAAGACACGAAGAGGCACGGCGTCTGACCGACCTGCAAAACAGATTCTTCCACTTGCTAGAACAAGCTTTTCCAAGCCTTATCGTTAACGGCTCACGCAAGCACCGTTTACCAAATAATGTCCACATTACGCTACCAAACACCGACAACGAGCGAGTTTTGATGAACCTAGACATGGAAGATATTTATGCTGCGGCAGGCTCGGCTTGTAGTGCCAGCCACGACGAACCATCGCATGTTTTACAGGCAATGGGCGTAGACGAAGCATCAATTCGCAGCTCACTACGATTCAGTCTGGGCCGTGACACAACACTAGCTGATATTGAGCACGTGGTGGCAGTGTTATCCGAAGTTTCGCACAGATAAATTGTTTGTAAAATCAGATTTAATGAAATTTTCGTTAAACCAAATTTTACAAGTAAAAAGTAGCCACTAATTCTAGTACTATTGCGTAAATGCTTACCCTAGTGCATACTAAGCGTTGATACAACCAAAAATAAAAACAATCAGTTATGAATCTTAAAACCAGATTAAAATCGCAACGGTTACTGGCCAGCGCATTGTTGGCTCTACTGATTATTTTTAGTTTGGCCAGCCCAATTGCAGCTCAAACAGTGTTACAGGGCTACTCGTCTGATGAGCCGCTACAAAAGGGCATGATTGTTACTGCTAAAGCTGACGACCAGTCTAAGGTTGAAGCAGTAACTGATAAAACAATCGAAAAAATGAAGGGTGTCGTAACTGATGCTAATGATTCACCGGTGACGCTCAGTGGTGATGGCAAAAAAGTTTTTGTAGCGACGACTGGGCCATATGAAGTGCTCGTTAGTAATGAAAATGGTCCAATCAACCAAGGAGATTACATTAGTATTTCTTCACTGGCTGGAATTGGTATGAAAGCCACCGATACACAGTCGACAGTGTTTGGTCGAGCTACCACAAAGTTTGAAGGCGGGGGCGACAGTATTGGCAAAACCCAAGCTAAAAGTGGCGGTACGGTAGAATTTGGCCGCATTAAAGTAGATATTGCAATTCTAAAGAATCCTAACATGAAAGCACCGGACAAAGATCAGGTGCCGGATGTGTTGCAAAAGGTGGCTAGTTCGGTGGCCGAAAAGCCGGTTAGCGCGATCCGGATTTACTTAGCCCTAGCGGTGTTAATTGTGACTGGTGGAGTGGCAGCAGTCACGCTCTTTAGCGGGGTGCGAAGCTCGGTTATTTCAATCGGTCGTAACCCACTTTCTAAGGGTATGATCGTTAAAGGTTTAGTTCAGGTGTTACTTTTGAGCGTAATTATTTTCATTACAGGGCTTTTTGGGGTATATTTACTTATAAAGCTTTAGCTTAAAATACGAAGCATTAAGGTGGGATACACAAAAACGTAATGGATGGGTGGCTACAAACCGGTTTAATAGTCGGATCTCTGCTAGCAGTGACGGCGGCTTTTATATGGGTTGCCATGAAAGTTTCCAGTGGTGGAGGCGGCGGTCAACAAGACCAAGAGGCGCCTGACTACACCGATGCGGCTGAACGCGATGTTGAGCGTATCTTTAATGACGAATTTCGTGAAGAGCTTCGTAACCGTGGTCGACTGCACTTTGAAAAGATTATTGGTGAAAATGCCATGTTCTTGCAGCAAGATCTTCGCTTAACAACTTCAGAAGTTAACGAATACATGAAGCAAGAAATCACTGGCTCGCTTAAAGATGCCTTTGAAAAATACGAAGCTTCTATTCAGGACGCTAAGGATGTAGCCCTAGAATCAATTCAAAAGACGCAGGTTGCGGTTGAGCAGCAGCGTGAACTAATGAATGAGCAGCTTACTAAAGAGATCGCTGCCGAGAAAGAGCGTACAATTACCCGCTTTGATAACAACATGGCCGATGTTGTTAACCACTACGTTTTAGCTGCTATTGGTAATCAGATTAACCTCGAAGATCAGCTGGAATACATTTTGGGTGAGCTTGAGCGAAATAAACAGGCAATTATAGAAGATATTAAATTTGGAACCTAAGCGAAGCATGGCCGATCAGACTACCGACCAAATCAAATTTCCTGAGCGCCTTGTGGGTTCAGTTGATTTGTCTCGTACAATTCGTGAACTCGAAGCACTCGACGAGTCATTGCGACAAGCCGAAATTCGCAAGCCTGGTGAACCAACTCACTTGGCTCGTTCTAGCGTTACACTGGAAGAAACGGCTCGCATTAATAACGTCCAACTGACTGATCGCGCCCAGCGTGAACAGCTACTAGAGGTGCTTAAAGCCTTCTTAATTCACGCGCCGCGAATACGTATTAGCGTAGCGGCAGAACCAACCGCTAAGTTTAACCAGAAGCTGCTCATTTGGTTGCGAGCTAATATTCACCCGCTTGTACTGTTAGAAATTGGTTTACAGCCAACGCTTGCTGCAGGTTGTATGGTACGAACTACGAATAAGATCTTTGACCTAAGTTTGCGTCAGCACTTTAGTGAAAACCGAGGCTTGCTGGTTCAAAAGATTACTGAGATTGGTGCTTTAGCTGAAAAGAAAGACACTGACCTTGAGGCAGCAATGCTAGCAAAAGCTGCAGCCGAGGCCGACCAAGCTATTGCCGCAGTAGAGGCGCAACCCGCTGCAGCTCAACCTGCACCGGCGGCTCCAGCACCCGCTGCTGCACAACCAGCTCAGTCAACTGAGGTACAACAATCATGAGTGTTAGCGACAACCAACACTTTAATCGGTTAGTTGAAAGTGGACAGCCAGTTGGTGAAGTTATCGCTGTAGATAAGTTCTTGGTAAAAGTTAAAGGCTTGCAGCCAATCAGTACGCACGCACTAGTGATGTTCGAAGATGGTAGTAAAGGCTTTGTTGACCAAGTAATGCCGGATTATGTGGCCGTTTTACACCTTGGCAGTAAAACACTAACCTCAGGTATGATTGCCGTGGTTCAGCACCAGCAACTAGTTTGTAAAGTTGGCAAAGACTTTTTGGGTCGTGTAATTTCGGTTACCGGAGAACCGCTTGATGGTAAGGGGCCAATTGCGGCTGATGATACGTGGCCAGTCTTTAACGTAGCGCCACCGTTGTACACTCGTAAGTTACTCGACACGCAGCTAGAAAGTGGTGTAACCGCAATTGACGCTATTTTCCCAGTGGTGCGCGGTCAGCGTATTGCGGTTTTGGGTGATTCTAAGTCAGGTAAGAGTAGCGTTGCTACCCAATTAACGATTAATCAGAAGAACACTGATCAGGTGGTGGTTTACTGTATGATCGCTAAGCGCCGTGCCGATATTGACGCGCTACTTAGTAAGCTCCAAGAAACCGACTCGCTTAAAAGCGCTATTGTAGTAGTGTCTACGATGTTCGAATCGCTTATTTTGAGCTACATTGCTCCGTATGTAGCTTGTTCAATGGCAGAATACTTTTGGCAAAAACTCGACCAAGACGCCATTATTATTTACGACGATCTTACCAGCCACGCTCATGCGTATAGGGAAGTAGCCCTGCTTAAGGGAACCAGCCCAGGACGTGACTCGTACCCAGGTGATATGTTCTTTGCGCACTCTAGCTTGCTCGAAAGGGCTGGTCGGCTTGAGCGCAATGGTAAGCACTTAACCAGTATCCCAGTCGTTCTGGCGGCTTCTGGTGACATTACAGCCTATTTGCCCACCAACATTATGTCTATTACAGATGGTCAGTGGATCTTAGACATGGACTTGTTCCGTGGCGGTATTCGCCCTGCTGTTAACACCGGTCTGAGCGTGACTCGTGTTGGTGGTGTTGGTCATAATAAGCGTCAAAAGAACCTTGCAGCCACTACACTCAAAACTTTGGCCGCTTACCGTGAAGCCGAAGAATTTTCTCACTTTGGTTCCGAACTTTCGCCGGAGTCTAAAAAGGCGCTCGAAGTTGGTGCCAACATATTTAAAGCTCTCAACCAAGGCCCGTCCGAAACGTATTCACTGTATGCGCAACAATTAATGCTAGACATTATTCTTAATCTAGAAGAAGGTGCCAAAGTAGACGTAGACAACCTTAAGACACATGTACGCGATCACGCTGACAAGATTCAGAAAGATGAAGACTTTGATGCTATTCGTGACCAGCTTAAGGCTCTAAGCGTAACCGCGCCGGTAGTTGCTGCCGAAGCGGCACCAGCGGCCGAGGCGGCTCCAGCGCCAGCCGATGCTAAGGAAAGTAAAAAAGACAAAAAGAAGCGCGAAAAAGAAGAGAAAGAAAAGCAAAAAGCGGAGGCTAAGCAGTGAGCCGGCTTCAAGAAATTGAAAAAGAGATGAAGGGCATGGGCGCCATGGTTGAAATGAGTAGTGTCTTTGAAGGCATTGCCAGCATGAAGATTGCTCGCATTAAAAACCAAGTGCTTCAAGCAACCCAGTTCTTTGATGATTTGTGGGCTATTTACACGCAAATTCGTGTTGATAGTTTGTTTAGGTTTGGCCGCACCACCAGTTCAGAGCAGGTGACCGACAAGGAGCTGTATATTATCATTACCGCCGAAGGTGGTTTTAGCGGTGACATCGACCAAAAGCTTGTTCGTTTTATGCTAGAAACCTACAAGCCAGAGAACCAAGATATTATTGTGATCGGCCACCACGGTGCCGTGCAATTAGCCCAAAAGAATATCGAATTTAAAAAGTATTTTAAACTACCTAATAACGACCAGAACATTAACGTAGCGCCAATTATCAAGTACGTTCAACAGTATAAGAACGCCAGTGTGTATTATCAAGAATACGTGTCGTTGATGACGCAGGATGTAAAGCGAATTGAATTGTCGAACGCTGTAAATAACATCGGTAGCAAGTCTGACAAAACCGAAGATTACATTAGTGAAGATACGTATATTTTTGAGCCAAGTACCTACGTTTTGGTTGACCACCTTGAACGGTCGATGATGCAGATTGCTTTGGAACAGCTAATTCTTGATTCAAAGCTTGCACAATACGCCAGTCGTTTCCGTGCTATGTCGGCTTCGCACCAAGCTGCCGATGACCAATTTAGTGAAGCTAAGCTGCGCTATAACCGCGCCCGACGTGGTATTAAAGATGAACGCCTAAAAGAAATTATCAACGGCATTAAGAAGGCAGGGTTAGCATGAGCAAGGGCGTAATTTCCTCAATCAAAGACTTGGTTGTATTTGTAAACTTTGAAGAAGATGCACCAAATATTGGTGAAATTATTGAAGTTGAGAACGAAAAGAAGACCCAGCTATTGGTTGAACGCCTCGACGTTCACGGCGAAGTACTTTGCTTAAACGTACGTTCTGACCGATCGCTGCAGCGGGGTATGCCGGTTGCTCGTACCCATAACGGTATTCAAATTCCAATTGGCGATAAAACGATTGGGCGTATTTTTGACGCGCTTGGCCAGCCACTCGATGGACTGCCACAAATTGATGACAAAGATCTAGCCTACAAAGATATTCTTAAGAATCCGCCTCGCAGTACAAACTTTGAAGTTCGTAAACCAGAAATTCTGGAAACCGGCCTTAAAGTGATCGACTTTATGACCCCGTTCGTTAAGGGTCGCAAGATCGGCATTATCGGTGGTGCTGGTGTTGGTAAGACAGTGCTTACTATGGAGCTGATTAACAACATTGCCCAAAGTGGCACCGGTTTGTCATTCTTTGCTGGTATCGGTGAGCGTATTCGTGAAGGCCATGAACTCTACGACACGCTTAAAGAAGCCGATCTTTTAAAGAACACCTGTATGTTCTTTGGCCAAATGAACGAAAATCCGATTCAGCGTGCCTTGGTTGGCGTAGCGGCTACGGCCTTAGCCGAAGATTTCCGTGATAATCATCAAAAAGATATTCTATTCTTTGCTGACAACATTTATCGTTACATTCAGGCTCGCAACGAGCTGGCGACCATTTTGAGCCAGATCCCGAACGAAGGTGGTTACGAACCGACTATTTTTTCGGACATTAAGGTATTACAAGACCGCCTAACGTCTAACGAAAATGGCTCCATTACATCAGTGCAGACCATTTACGTACCGGCCGACGATAATTCTGACCCAGCCGTGCAAATGATCTCGCACGAGCTGGACGCCATTTTGGTACTAAGCCGTTCAATTGCTGAACAGGGAATTCGCCCAGCAGTAGATCTAACGCGCAGTACGTCATCACTTTTGACCCCTGAAATTGTGGGCGATCGGCATTATGTGTTGAGCGTACAGGTGCAGGCCTTGCTGCAGAAGTATGAATCACTTAAAAGTATTATTGCCATTATTGGTGAGAACGAGCTTTCGCCATCTGACCGAGCTGACTTTACTAAAGCCAAAAAGCTGATTCAGAACTTTACCCAGAACTTTAACGTGACTACCAAGCTTAACGGTATTCCTGGTGAAACCTTTACGCGTGACCAGACCTTGGCTAGTATTGAAGAAATTATTGTTTAGGACGTAGTATGGCCGAGGAACCTCCAAAAGAAGCTCCCAAATCTTCCGACATTCCGGACGACCGAATTCACGTTAAAGTTTATTCGGCATACCAATCGTATTTTGACGGGTTAGCTATGAGCTTATCGGCCGAAAACGACACTGGTCCATTTGACATTTTGCCGCGTCACCACAACTTTATGACACTTGTTAACGCCGGTGAGGTGATTATACGCTTGCCAGAAGGCGAAGAAAGTAAGATTCGAATTACGCGTGGTGTTATGCACGTGCGTAGCAACAAAGTTACCTTGTTCTTAGACGTTTAGTTTTGTATGTAAACTGCGATTTAATTATCGTTTCATTAAACCAGATTTTACATAGAAATCTTAGGGCAAAAACCTAGTCGATTACGATGTAATCAAAGGCAAAGCTTTGACCAGCCGGTGGTACGTTGGCGCTACAGATACTAAAGTTTGTGGCGCTACGGTTAATGTAGTAATTGATTGATCCACCAGCTGAACCAACTGGAGTAATTACTACGTGAGGCGTACCGTTAAAGCGAGACGTAAAGGTAACGGTAACAAAACAGCCTGCGGCAGGTCCACCACCGGTGTTAATAGCTACTGTTCCAGCAGTATCGGTGCCGCTTATAGAACTAGTGCCACCACCGCCAAGCGCAGGACCATCAGACTTACCAGGTGTAGGACCGCCAGCATCGATGTGCTTAGTAAACTGGAGGTCGCCATTGATTTGTAAGTTACTAATATTAAGGGATGCGGCTGTAATTGAGCCACCAAACGAACCAGAGCCTGTGACAGATAAGTTGTTCTGAATGTTTACTTGACCTTGCAGTGTGGTGTTGCCGGCTACTTGCAACTGACTAGCTTGAACTTGGCCAAGCGTAGCGACGCCGCTAACAGTAAGGCCAGGGATGTTAAGCGCGGCACCGGCTTTAATTTCACCGGCTACTTCTAAGCTGTCTCGAATTAATACTTTGCCAGCAAAAATGGCGTTAGATTCTACGCTTAGAACTTGTTTAGGGTCACCAACTTTAACATCGGTTTGACGAAGTTGCTCGAGTGCTTCTTTGCTAAGTGGTTCGGTGACAATTTGATTTTTTTGGTCTTGATTGACTTGTTTACTACGGATAATACTAATTGCGGTTACGACGGCAGCGATTACGATCACAAAGATAAAGAGTAGAAGGTAAATGTTAACGCGGGCAAAAAAACCTTTGCCTTTGTTTTTCTTCTTGTCGTTATTGTTGGGGGCTGGACCGCCAGAAGCAGGTACGGCACCAGCTTGAGCGCCCGTTTCTACAACGGTGGTCTGCGCCTCGAGCGAATCACCGGTATCGTCGGTGGTATTAGTTGGGGGTGTTTGTCCGTTTTCCATTACTCACTTTTGCTTTTTGTAACACACATTAAAACTTGCTTATATCATACTACAAAAGATACGTAAGCATAAACATGTTGTATTTATTTCTTCTTATGCCAAAATAAGTATAGAACGGACCAGTGGGTAACAAACATGAAATATAGTCCACAAATGAACTACCAGCGGCGCAAACGCTACATTTTACGTGTTCGTATTTTCTTTGTAGCTATTTTTCTGCTGGCTGTTGCTGCCGCAGCTTACGGCTACACGGTAATCCGTAAAACCGAACAGTCAAGCCAAAATGGTGGCGGTGCAGTGCAAACCACGGCTAGCTACTACGCCGAATCAGTTAATATTTTGCGTTCACCGTACTTCCAGTTTCAGGCAAACAAAACTTGGGTAGAAGTGCCAGGGGAATCAACGCCCACGAAGTTTATTTACAGAAGCTTTAGGGGCAACTTAATTGAGCACCAAATGACGATTTACGTTAATGAGTCACCAGCTAATTTAGTAGCCAACAGGGTACTGCCGGTTACAATTAGTGATAATTCTGAATTGTTACCAGCAACGGTTACCGACCACTGCATAAAAGCAACTGGGAAGTCGTCAATCGACGACCCGATGATTGCAATGGAGCGCGTTAAATTTAAGTGTGATGCAGATAGTACCAACTATGCGGTTTTAGTTGGTCAAGTTGGGGGCACAACGACATTACCACTAAAGCGGGCTGACGGATCAATGGCAAATTACACTATTTACTACACAAACTTAAAAGCTACGCCTGAACCGTCCCAGATAACAGACATTGTAAATTCGTTCCAAGCTCGTTAACAGGCTTATGGTATAATTTTGACAAGGTTATGAGGAAAAATAAAAAGTGGATCAACACTATTTCAGCTGCGGTCATTGCCGTACTGTTAGTTCCTAGTGTTGTTTTAGCTCAGTCTTCTTCAACGAATTATCGCGTAGAAGAAAGCTACTTTGGTAGCGGTGGACAAGTTGATGCTAACTCTACTAACTACCGAGCCCGACAATCGACAGGCTCATTAGGGTCAGCCGACATTTCTAGCCCGAACTACCGTGCCGTAGCTGGGTTTAATACACCGAGCGAACCATTTCTAGAGGCAGGAGTAACGGGCGCAGATATTGACTTTGGTACATTGGCTGCAAATGCACCATCCTTTGCATCTTCACAAGCCGGCGCTTGTAACTGTACCTTCTACGTCCGGAGCTATTTATCATCTAGCTATGCTGTAATAACTGCTTCAGCTCCACCAACAAGTGAAAATAACAGGGTATTTGCTGCAAAATCTGTATTGGGCTCTGCATCTACGACTGAAAGCGTTGAAGAATTTGGCATAAACCTTGTGGCCAATACAGCACCAGGGTCTATCGGCGCGGCTCCTGTAAATGTTCCTGACAATAGTTTTGCAGATGGCAAAATTGCAACTGGCTATGATACGACCAACCAGTATAAGTACAATAATGGCGACACTATTGCTACATCACCAGCAACTGCTGGGAACCAAGGTATTGGCCAAACAAACTACACTGTTTCGTACATTATTAAGCCGAGTACCATCACACCGGCTGGGCAGTATACGATGCGTCATGTGATTGTGGCTGTGGCTACGTTTTAGTAATAAAGATAGGGAGGTAAATTCCCCATCTTTTGTATTTTATAATCCAGTCTCACCAACGAGTATGTCGGTATTGTTGTCAGTATCAGTACTAACTAAGTTTGATGCGGATGTCCAGAATGCTGCATACTTACCATTGCTGGAAATAATGCCAGAGTATGTACCTGCATTGCCGCCCGTACCAGTAGAATTAATGGACACTTTTTGAATAATTCCTGTATCTAAATCTTTTAGAAACACATCACTTGTAAACGTATCACTAGGTGTAAAATTGTTGGATTGTGAAGCAAATACAGAATATCTTCCGTCGCCACTTAATGAAGCGTAAGTAGGAGCGCGGTTACCTTCATTACCTGAGCTGTCAGCAGATATTATATTTATGTCTGAATTTATTCTGCTGTATCTAAACGAGTCAATGTAGCCATTTGTATCACCGCTGTGAAAGTTACTGGCCGAAGAATTAAAGCTAATATAGTTACCGTCACAGGATAACCCGCCATTAGTAACGGCTGCGCTCTGATTATTCCCGCTACTAGTAATATTTTTTACTATATTTCCTCCTACACGATTCACAAACATCACATCCATCTGGTTATTAGTGTCGGAAATACTGCTATCTAGGTCGGTAGCTCTTGATGAGAATGAGACTATCCCACCATCGCAACTTATGGAAGGCCCAAGACTCTCATTATTCCCAGGGTTCCCAGAGGATGTTTTGCTTACGAGCTCCGTAGTATTTAACACAGTATCCCTTACATATACATTATAGTCACCAAGAACACCGGATATATATTTTCGGGCTTCAAATGCTACAAATCGACCATCTGCACTCACTTGTGGTCTTAGGGCATAGTTCATTGGTAAGCCTGAACTGTCGGCAGAAATTAAGATGGTTGTGTTATTTATAGTATCCCGCATGTATACATCCGACCCTGAAGAAGTATCACTACTTACGTAACCTGTTGCTGCTGTGCTAAACACTACAAAACGTCCATCATGACTCATTGAAGAATACTCAACGCCGCCTCCTGCACTACTTCCGCCACTTGGTATACTAACGAGATTTGTAGTGTTTGTTTGACGGTCTCTTATATATAGGTCACTAGTAGAGTTAGTATCGCTACTTGTCATACTTACGCCTGAGCTCATTAGTATGTATCGTCCATTATTACTAATCCCTGAAAGGCCAGCAGCGGTTTTTACTCCGCTAGAATTTAGATTGATGAGCTCATTATTTCCTGAGACCGACGCTGATGCCGTGTAATGCCCAGCCAGCCCAATGCTCAGCAGGCACGCCATTACCGTGACTAATAATGGTTTGAGTTTTTTCATATCCCACCCTCCGCCAAAAAGTACTTGTGGATAACTTTTAGTTAACTTTGTTGCCTAATTGATTCTGCATATGCTATAAAGAACAGGTACATAACTAAAATAAAAACAATTAAGAAGAAGGAGAATAGAATGTTACGTACATTTTCGGGCATTCTCCAAGATAGGCTCACCAGATATAGCAGCGTTGCTATAGCTTTTGCGTTCGCTCTATCGGGGTTGATGCCAATAATATTAGTTAATAGTGCGGGGGCAGCTCAGCTTTCACAGCGTAACGTTGTGCTTAGTACATCTGAGCCAGGTGAAAACGGCTCTTACACATTCAATTTCGAGATTAAATCATCTTACGCTCTACAAGGTCTGATTTTCCAGTTCTGTAGCACACCTCTTGGCTCTTGTAGTTTGCCAGAAGGTAATGGTGGCGGTGATGAAATGAATTTGAGCACGGCTACAGCTGGAGCCTTTACAGGCACCAACTCAACCGCATTTGCAAAAGTTACAACTGATACAGGTGCTTGTGATGAGGCAGATGGTGGCGCAGCTGCAACCATGGTATGCGTGAATCGAACACAACCTGCAGCAGAAAGTGCGACAGCTCCTAACGATGCTAAAAGCTTTGTTGTTGGTAGTATTACAAATCCTGGACTTGCTACTAATACAAACAATACACAAGTTTATGTCCGCATAACTACTTTTAGCGACACAGCCTTTGCAGATGACGAAGACGCCGGCACGGTTGCTGCCTCAATCGTTAGTCAACTTATCGTGTCTGGTCGTGTACAAGAACGTTTAGTCTTTTGTGTCTTCGCTCTTGGTGACACACCAGGTTCATCAGCAACACAAGGTGCAGTTGCAGGTAACATGCCAGACAGCTGTTCAGCCGCAGAAGCAAACGATGGCACAAACGTGGACTTGGGTGTAATCGATAACTCTGATGTTTTTGCATCGCCTGTTGATAATAACCCTCCAAGTTCACTTGGTAATGATAAATTTGGCGCCGCTATCATTAACACAAACGCTTCAAGCGGTGTGACAATGTCATATTATGCGACTGACGGTACTGGAACTGACCTTCTGAAGGCTTTCCGTGTACCAGGTGCAGTATGTGATGATGGAAATGCAACATTTATTGGTGATCAATGCTTCAATAGCGCAAGCGGATCTGGCGCAACTATTACTCAAGGTACCGAGTTATTCGGTATGCAACTTGCATGTGTAGTTAACTCAACCACTACCACAAATGGAATTGGTACCACTTCAAATCTAGGTAAGGCTGCAGGTGCGTATGCATACGGCTCAGGTACGGGTGGGTCAGTCAACTCAGCTTATGACGCTGGACGTGGCACAGCCCCTGGTGCAAGCTTTGATGATGGTGCTGGTAATGATTGTGAAGGTGGTACCACACCTGCTCTTAGCGACAAGGTTGCTTGGAATACAACAACAACCGCAGCTCCGCTCATTAGCTCAGATACAGTTGTTGACGATGAGATGGTTAAGTTCCGATATTTGGTAACGGCTAGCCCAACCACACCAACCGGTACTTACACAGTAGCTAGTACATATATCGCAACCCCTACATTCTAAGTAACATAGTTTTACAGAATAAATTATAAAAATGCGCTCAATCTATAAGGGCGCATTTTTATTGTAAAAAGGCTATTGCGTTGCCGTATTGCTTATGTTATAAACAGAGGTAGCTTTAGCAATAATAAAAATTACAAAAAATATAAAAGGAAAAATAATGAACGTTCTCGCAAGACTTCAAAACGAAGCCTCACGCTCAATCAATATTCTGATTGTTGCTGTCTTTGCGCTTGCTGGTATTATGCCAATTTTAGTTGCCAATAATGCAAGTGCTGCGACATTAACATCACGATCGGTAGCAATAGCCGATTCAACACCTGGCAAAACTGGTGTCACATATACATTTAACTTTAGTCTTCCCGCAGGTGGTTACGTAGTACGAGCTGTTATATTCCAGTTCTGTGATAGCCCACTTGGCACCTGTACGCTCCCTGGCCCAACAGGTGGAAAGATGGTAGTAGCTGCAGCTACAACAGGTACCGGTACGCTTACAGGATTTACAGACAACACTGCTTTTACTGAAACTACAACAGACACTGGAGCATGTACTGAAGGCGATGGCGGTACGGCCGCAACTATGTACTGCTTAACACGTGCTGGCGCTTCAACAAACGAAGCTGCTGGTGCAAAAACTATACCCGTAACAGCAGTTACAAATCCAGGTATTGATACTGGCCCAACAGTTAACAATACCCCTGTATACGTAAGAATCTCAACCTTCAGCAACGCTGGTTACACAAGCCCACAGGATAGTGGTGTAGTAGCTGCATCGATTGTAAAGCAACTAACTGTATCTGGTCGTGTGCAGGAACGTCTAGTCTTCTGTGTCTTTGCACTAAATGATGCGGCTGGTTCTGCTGCTCCGGGTGCAACTACTGCAGACCTCCCACAGAGTTGTGCAAGTGCCTCAGCAAATGCTGGTACTAACGTAGACTTGGGTGTGGTAGACAACGCAACTATTGCACGATCACCGGTAGACAACAACCCTCCATCCTTACTAGGAAATGATGCTTTCGGTGCTGCCATGGTGAATACGAATGCAGCCGGAGGAGTTAACATTGGCTACTTCGCTTCTGACGCTTCAAGTGGCACTAACCAACTCAAGGCTTTCCGTGTGCCAGGGGCTGCATGTAACTCGACTGCCTCAACAATTGGAGACCAGTGTTTTGTCAGCGCGAGCACCTCAGGTGAAACTATCACCGCCGGTACTGAAAAGTTTGGTATGCAGCTCTCATGTGTAGTTAATAGTACTACTAACACTGTAGGTACGACTTCAAACTTAGGTAAAACTGCCGGTACATATACATTTGGTAGCGGTGCAGGTGGATCTGTTAATTCTGCTTACGACTCAGGACGAACAGCAGGCGCAACTTTTGATGATACGTCAACAGATGATTGTGAAAACCTAACAGGCGCAACCACGCCAGCTGTTTCTCAGAAATATGCGTGGAATACAAACACAACTGTGGAAAATGTGATTAGCGCTGATACGGTTGTTGATAACGAAATTGTTAAGTTCCGATACGGTGCAACTGCAAGTGCAACCACACCAACCGGTTCTTACACTGTTGCAAGTACCTTTGTTGCAACTGCAACCTTCTAAGGTAACTCAAAGATTATTGCTGCAAAGCGCGCTCCGAAAGGGGCGTGTTTTGTTTTATGCTAGCGTAAGACTGGCGTATTGGTTTAAAATAACCATATGCGAAACTTCAGTTTGAGGGCGGGTCGTATTATTGCTGCATTGGTGTTGGCCTTTGCGGTTGTTGCCGCACCTCATTCTGCACGTGCCGATCAGCTCTATAATCGGTCAGTAACGGTGGCTTCGCCGTTGCCAAGCGCCAATACTTCACACTTATTTAGATTCACCTATTCGAGCGTTTCACCAGTTGGGTCTATCGAATTTGAATACTGTATTAACACTCCATTTGTCGGGCAGCCGTGTACGGCACCACCGGGATTAAACACATCTGCAGGGACACTTCAGTCACAGGCAGGCGAAACGGGTTTTTCTGTTGATGCAGGGGCTACAAATAATAGGATTATACTGACAAGAACAGCTGCTCCAACCTCGGCCGTGCCTGCAACGTATAATCTTGCAAATGTTGTAAACCAAGGAGCCACCAATACCCCAGTTTATGTTCGAGTTGCCACGTACGCATCAGAAGACGCTACGGGACCTCGTACTGACGAAGGAGCGGTGGTCTATTCAACTAGTTCAGCTATTAACGTCGAAGGCTATGTGCCGCCGTACCTTACATTTTGTGTCGGCGTGACAGTGGCACTTAATTGCTCATCGGCTAACGGAAGTCAGCTTAATTTTGGTGAACTGTCTTCACGGCAGCCGCGCTTTGTATCATCACAATTCTCAGTTGCTACTAACGACCCAGCTGGTTACGCGACTACCGTTACCGGTACGACTATGATGTCTGGTAATAATATTATCCCTGCCATAGACTCAGCCCCTCAGCCAAGCGTGACAGGGCAGAGCCAGTTTGGTATGAACTTACGAGCCAATGGTAATCCCGCTGTCGGTGCCGACAGGGTAGGTAGTGGAGTAGGTCAAATCGCGGCTAACTATAACAACCCAAACCAATTTTATTTTAAAAACGCCACCATGGTCACTTCTACACTACCAAGTGACTTTAATATCTTTACCGTGAGCTATGTCACAAATGTCAGCGCAGCGCAGCAGGCGGGCGTTTATGTAGCAACTATGACGTACATCGCAACAGCTGCTTTTTAAGGGGTCACAGTGCGGTAATAATTACCGTTTGACCTGTCAAGCTTTAGCGCTTATACTTCTAGGAAAATAACTATACAACATGTGGAGGAACAAAAACGTGTCAATTCGTAAAACTGCTGGCTTACTAGCGCTTGCACTAACTTTCGTATTTAGTGCTGTTCTAGCTGGCCCAATCGTAAATGCCCAAAATGCAGGGCAGCAGGGTGGCGGTAGTGGTTTGCAAGTGTCTCCAACTCGTACTGATCTTTCAGGTCAGCCGGGCGAAAAGAAGACAGTTACTATTACACTAAAAAATATTACGCAGACTGAGCTTACTGCTCAGGCTGTACTAAACGACTTTAAGTCAGACAACAGCAGTGGTACGCCGCAAATTATCGTTGATAATAACCAGCGTACTCCATACACACTAGAAAAGATGATCAAGAATCTTAAGGATGTTGATCTAAAAGCAGGTGAAACCAAAGAAATTAAGCTAGACCTAGAAGTTCCAGGTAACGCTGTTCCTGGTGCATACTTTGGTGCAGTTCGTTTTGCGGCTCTACCAAAGGGTGTTACCCCTACCGAGCAGCAGCGTCAGGTTGCGTTAACGGCTAGCGTAGCTCACCTTATCTTCCTAGAAGTGCCTGGTGATGTTAACGAGCAGCTACTTATCGAAAGCCTTAAGGCGCAAGCTGGTGGCCGTTCAGGTTCATTCTTCTTTAAGAAGCCAGACCAAGTTGCTGCACAAGTTAAGAACAACGGAAACGGTTTCTCACGACCATTCGGTCAGGTAACGGTTAACGGACCATTTGGTAAAGAAGTCCATAAGTACGAAGTAAATGATACTGATCCTCGCGGAATCGTATTACCACAGTCTTCACGTGCCTTCACTGACCAGCTTAAGGGCGTGTCACTACCAGGTAAGTACAAGCTAACTGCTTCAATTGCGTACGGCAATGGTGGTGAAGTTGTAACCTATAAGAGTTCATTCATCTACTTGCCATTGTGGGCAATCATCGCCTTCTTCGCAGTATTACTACTGATCGCAGGTGGTGCATACACTGTTTACCGCAAGCGCTTCGCTAAGGGTGCTAAGGGTGAGCGCAAGCTTCGTCGCAAGCGATAAATAACAATAGTTCATAGAAGTGGCTCAGACATCGCGTCTGGGCCATTTTTTATTTAGTGCTTATGGTAAGATATAACCAGTAATGAAACAATTCACGTTATCGCGCCTCCAGTGGGCATTAGGGCTGCTGATACTTGTGGCTTGTTTGCTATTGGTCGGCACCACGCGTGCTAACGCCGCAACCGATCAAGGCTCGATTGGTCTAGAGGGCCGCATAAGTAGCCCGCCGCCAACCCAAGGGGCCACAATTACCGTGCCACGCGATGGTTCTACTATCACTACGCTACCAACTACAGTAAGTGGTCTGTGTCCGAATGGCCTGCTAGTAAAGATCTACAAGAACAATGTGTTCGCTGGCTCAACGCAGTGTAACAACGGCAGCTTTTCAATCCAGATCGACTTATTTAGCGGGCGTAACGAACTAGTCGCTCGAGTTTACGATGATCTTGACCAAGCTGGCCCAGATTCTAATACGGTAGTCGTAACATTCCCTGTAGGCACCGGCAGTATTATCAACCGAGTTTCACTTACCAGTGCCTTTGCTAAGCGTGGTGCTAATCCTGGTCAAACCTTAACGTGGCCTATAACACTAGCTGGCGGTAACGGGCCATACGCTATTACAGTAGATTGGGGCGATGGCAAGACCGCCGATATTATCAGCCAAGCCTTCCCAGGCACCTTCAATATTAGTCATATTTACGATAATCCGGGCATTTACAACATTGTTATCCGCGCCACCGACAAAGACGGCAATTTAGCCTTCCTGCAGCTTGTAGGCGTCGCTAATGGCCCTACAGGCCAAAATAACGCCAGTGGTGGCTCCGGCGACAATAAAGATGGCTCTGGTGATGCTAAAGTTCAAACTAAAGTCTTGTGGCAACCGGCAGCAATTGCATTTCCATTAATTTTTGCTTCATTCTGGCTCGGTAAGCGTTACGAATTATTTGTACTACGCAAACGGCTAGAACAGCGTGAAGATATTAGTTAAATCTGTTATAATAAGTATTTTGTAAATGCTGCAGAGTTAGTGTGCAATTTGTATGTAAACTGCGGTTTAATGAAATTTTAATGAATGAGTAAAACAGTTTTTGTTGGAATGAGTGGCGGCGTCGACAGCTCGCTAACCGCAGCCTTGCTAGTAGAGCAGGGTTATAACGTCGTGGGCGTGTACATGAAAAACTGGACTCAAGACATCCCAGGCTTCATTTGCCCCTGGAAAGAAGATTTTCAAGACGCCAAGCGCGTAGCGGTTCGCTTAGGTATTGAACTACGCGTGTTTGACTTTGAAGAGCAGTACCGCCAAAAAGTCGTCGACTACATGATCGATGAGTACAAACATGGCCGTACACCAAACCCTGACATCATGTGCAATCAAGAGATCAAGTTCAAACTATTCCTTGATACAGCGCTCGAACAAGGTGCCGACATGATCGCAACTGGTCACTATGCCCGTGTGGTTGATGACAAATTGATGGTTGCGGCTAACACAGCTAAAGACCAAACCTACTTCTTATACCGCGTAACCGATACAGCTCTGTCTAAGACGTTATTCCCAATTGGTGACTTTGCATCTAAAGACGAAGTCCGAGCTCGTGCTGCAGAATTTAAGTTACCAACTGCCGCCAAAAAAGACAGCCAAGGCATTTGTTTTGTTGGCAAAGTTGGTATTAAGGAATTCTTGCGCCAGTACGTCCAAACTGTGCCAGGCCCAATTGTAGACGCTCATGGTGTTACTATTGGCGAGCACGACGGAGCTATTTTTTACACTGTTGGTCAGCGCCACGGTTTGAATGTTGGTGGCGGTTTGCCATACTACGTTACCCACAAAGACATGGAATCTAATACGGTGTACGTGACTACAGACCTGCAGGATGAATCGCTTTGGAGCTCGACCGTTATTGTTCGTGATCCGCACTGGATTAATGGTGCTAGTGACGGTGAGTTTGCAGTTCGTTTGCGATACCGTGGACCACTAGTGAAGTGCCAGTTAATGGTGGCCGATGATCATGCTGTACTTGAGTTAGCTGATCCGCAGCGTGCGGTGGCGGCTGGGCAGTCAGCTGTGCTATATGATGGCGATCGTGTTTTAGGCGGCGGAATTATTTCTGAGACTAAGTAGCGTTTAGATTTTGTATGTAAACTGCAGTTTAATGAAAACTTAATGAGCTCGCAGTTTACATGTGTTTTTCAAGTGTGCAACCACCGTCGTATCTGTTAAACTAGTCAGATATGGATGCACAAACAATACGTAATAAATACCTCGAATTCTTTAAACAGCAGCAACATGCTCACATTCCGCGCGCCTTACTTGTGCCACAGAACGACCCAACTACGCTTTTCACTGGCTCGGGTATGCAACCACTCATTCCTTATTTGCTCGGTGAACCACATCCAGCAGGTATTCGTTTAGTTGACAGTCAAACTTGCTTGCGAGCACAAGACATCGACGACATTG